>CAYFVS010000326.1:0-6088 GCA_964346565.1 uncultured candidatus Brocadiaceae bacterium
AGGTGGTCACCCGCCAGTCCCTGGAGAACGCCGTCCGCGTGGACATGGCCCTGGGCGGCTCGACCAACACGACGCTCCACCTGCCCGCCATCGCCCACGCGGCGCAGGTGCCGCTGTCGCTGGAGGATTTCGACCGGCTCAGCGGCGAGACGCCGCAACTGACCAACCTGCGCCCGGGCGGAGAGCAGATGATGGAGGACCTGGAATGGGCCGGCGGCATCCCGGCCGTCATGGGGAACCTCGCCCCCCTGCTGAACCGGGAGTGCCTGGGGGTGACCGGCAGGACGCTGGAGGAGCTGGTGGAGCAGTTCCCGGAGGGCGACCCGCAGGTCATCCGCCCCCTGGACGACCCCGTCGCCGAGGAAGGCGGCATCAGCATCCTGAAGGGCAGCCTGGCCCCGGACGGCGCGGTGGTCAAGCGGGGCGCCGTGGCCGAGGACATGATGCAGTTCACCGGCACGGCGCGCGTGTTCGACAGCGAGGACGATGCCATGCGCCACCTGTTCGAGGACAGGGTCGCGCCCAGGGACGTGCTGATCATCCGCTACGAAGGGCCGCGCGGCGGGCCGGGCATGAGGGAATCGCTTGCGCTGACGGCCGCCGTGGCCGGCTGCGGGCTGGGGGACCAGATCGCCATCGTGACCGACGGCCGCTTCAGCGGGGGGACCCGGAACCTGAGCATCGGGCACGTCTGCCCGGAGGCCGCCGACGGCGGGCCCATCGCTCTGGTCCAGGACGGCGACCAGGTCCGGGTTGACCTGCCCGCCCGGAGGCTGGACCTGCTGGTCGAGGAAGATGAGATCGAGCGGCGCCGGGCCGCCTGGACGCCCCCTGAGCCGCGGTTCACCCACGGGTGGCTGGCCCGCTACGAGCGGCTGGTCAGCAGCGCCGCCCGCGGCGCCGTGCTCGAGCCCCCTCCCCTGCCAACCCGTTGAAAGGCCGGCTCCGGCACCCGTAGAATGGCTGGTCGGAGACTCCCTTCTGCTGCGGGCGCGGCGTCATGGAAGACACGGGGCTGGCATTCAGGCCGCTGATCCCGGGCCCATACGGCGCCTTGATCCTGCTGGCGGTGGGCCTGGTGCTGTGCGGGCTGGCACTGCTGTCCTACGGCCGGACGAGCCGGCCCATTGCCCGCCGCTGGAGGGCACTGCTGCTGGCGCTGCGCTTGGGCGCGGTGGGCGTGCTGATGCTCTGCCTGCTGCGCCCCAGCCTGCAGACGGTGCATTACGAGGTGACCAGGAGGCCGCTCCTGCTGCTGGTGGACCGCAGCGACTCGATGGCCCGCATCGCGGACACGGCGTCCGGGCTGACCCGCCAGGCGGCCGTGAACCGCATTCTGCGCCGGAACGCCGAGCTGCTGGAGGAGCTGGGCCAGGTCTACGACGTGGTGCGACGCGACTTCGCCCGAGGCATCCTTGGGCGGGCGGCCGACGCAGGTGAGCAACCGCCGCAGGACACCCGCTACAGCGCGTACGGCATGGCTCTGGAGGAGGGCTTCGCCGAGGCGGCCGGCGGCCAGTGCGAGGCGGTGATCGTATTCGGAGACGGGTCGCATAACTACGGCCCGCCCGACCCCGTACATGCGGCCGCTGTGATCGGCCAGCACGGCGTGCCCGTGCATACGGTCGGCGTGGGGCAGGACGTGGCGAACGCCGCTTTGCGGGACGTGAGCCTGAGCCGGGTTTCCGCGCCGCGCTCGGTGTTCATGTTCAGCGAGTTTCCCGTGCGGGCGGAGCTTCTGTGCCGCGGCTCCCAGGGGCAGCGGGTGGAGGTCAAGCTGCGCTTTCCCGGCCGCCCCACGCAGACGAAAGCCCTCCAGGTGAGCCACGTGGAGGAGGTGGTGCCGGTGGAGTTCAGCGTCGTGCCTGCCCAGCGCGGCGTGTTCAAGTTGACTGTGCGGGCCGAGCCGGTGCGCGACGAGCTGCTGACCACCAACAACAGCGCCAGCACCTTCGTGCGGGTGCGCAGCGAGGGGCTGCTGGTGGGCTACTACGATACACCGCGGCCGGAGAGCAAGTTCACAGCCCTGACGCTGGCCGGCGCCGCACAGCTGCAGGCGCGACGAGTGCTGGTGATGCCCGGCGGCAGGGTGCCCGCCGTGGACGCCGACGTGACGCCCTTCGACGTGGTCATCCTGGGGGACATAGCGCCGTCAGCCTTTCCGCGCGAGACGATCGAGCGCCTGCGGGGCCAGGTGCAGATGGGCAAGGGGCTCGTCGTTCTGCCGGGGGAGCGCGGCTGGGACGACGGGGGATGGCCCGCCACCGAGCTGAGCGCCGTGCTGCCCCTGCGGCGGACGGGACCGCTGCGGCGGGCGCGCGGCGGGCGGCAGTTCAGCCCCGCCGCCGGGCTGGCGGACCACCCCATCCTGGCACTGGCGCCAACTGCCGAGCAGAGCCGCGAGAGGTGGCGCAAGATGCCGCCCCTGGCCGGTGTGCTGCTCGGCCTCGAGCCGGCGCGGGCGGCCACCGTGCTGGCCACTGACCAGGACCAGCACCCCCTGCTGGTCGTTCACCGGGTGGGGGGCGGCCGGGTGGCCGCCCTGATAGCGGACACCACCTTCCGCTGGTTCTTCACCGCCCGGGGAACGCAGGACTACCACCGACGGTTCTGGCGCCAGTTGGTCACGTGGGCCGCCGGCCGCGCGGCCGAACCCCACACCCAGGTGCGCCTGGAGCTGAGCAAGCAGCGGCTGCTGGTGGATGAGTCGCTGACCATGCAGGTGCAGGTCCGGGATCCCGAGGGCGCCGCCGTGCGGGACGCCGCCCTGTCCCTGACCGTTACCACACCCACGGAGCAGCGACAGGAGATGACCCCGACCCTGGTGCGGGGCACGGCCACCTACCGGGCGCCTTACACGCCGTCGGCTCCCGGCGACTACACGGTGGTGGCCACCGCCCGACGGGACGGCGAGGAGCTGGGGACCGACCGCGCGCTGTTCCAGGCCACGGACGCCAACCCCGAATTGGAGAACCCGGTGGCGAACCTCAAACTGCTGCGCCGCATCTCGGCAGCCACCGAGGCAGCCGGCGGGCGATACTACTCCTATCAGCAGGCGGACGAACTGCTGCAGGCCCTGAAGGCCGGCGGAGAACCGCTGAGGCTGACTACGCGCCGTCGTCGCGACGTTTGGGATCGCTGGCCCATCTTCGCGCTGTTCACCGCATTCCTTGCCACTGAATGGGCACTGAGGAAATGGAAGGGACTGATCTGAGAGGCGGCCGACGCGCCGTGTTCCTGGACCGCGACGGGACCATCGTGGCAGACGTGGACTACCTGACGCGGCCGGAGGAGCTGCGCCTGCTGCCAGGGGCGGCGGAAGCCTTGCGGCTGCTGCGCGCTGCCGGCTACTTGCTCATCTTGGTCACCAACCAGAGCGCCATCGCCAGGGGCTGGTTGACCGAAGAGGACCTGGAGGCCATCCACCGGCGCCTGAACGAGATGCTCGCCGCCAGTGGCACGGGCATTGACGCCTGCTACCACTGTCCCCACCTGCCGGACGGTGAGGTCGGCCGGTACGCGGTGGAGTGCTCCTGCCGCAAGCCGGAGCCGGGCCTGCTGCAGCGTGCCGCGCGCGAATGGGGGATTGACACGGCCCAATCCTGGGCGGTGGGTGACTCCGAGCGTGACGTGGAAGCCGGCCGGCGCGCAGGCTGCCGAACCGTGCTGCTGGCCGAGGAGCCGGTACCGGCGGCCGACGCGGTGAGGCCCGACCTGCTGGGTGCGGCCCGGCTGATACTGGAGCAAGAGGAGGGCCCGTAGCAGGCTACTCCGGCTTTGCGAGCAGTGATTCGTCCAGTTCCTCGGCCTCGGGGCGCTCGGCCTTCTCCCCCTTCTCTACGTTCTCCAGCACTTCCTGCACCTTCGCCGGGCCGAGGCGGGTTTTCAGGTGCTGGAGCACTTCGTCGCTGATGCCGACCTTGCCGGTGAGCAAGTCCACCAGGGCGGCCTGTCGGATGCTGTCGTGTCGGATCATGCCCCTGATGTTGGTCCGCTCGGTCGGATCGAAATTCTCGGCGATCAGCTTGGCCTCCATCTCGAGCGCCGCCGCCTTGTCCTCCTGCCCCATGGCCAGGTAGAGATAGGCGCGGTAGTAGAAGCCCCGCACGAGCCGACGCACCTGGCTGAAGCTCATGTTGCTTGTGTAGTCTTCGATCCGCCACTCAAGGTACTCGCCGTAGGTTCGGTCTGCCACGTGTGTAGGGAAGTCCTTCTTGATCAACTCGAAGTAGCGGTGTGACTTCTCGTTGTCGCCCATGAGGTGGAACTCCACGATGCCCTGGGCGAGGAAGAACTTGTAGGCGTCCGTAACACTGCGCAGGTACCGCGGCCCCCATTCCTGCCGCGCGTGCTGGAACATCTTCAGCGCGGCGTCAGCAAAGCGGTAGTCGCTGCCCCATTCGCCGACCAGCATCCGGCCGCGCGGGTCGAACAGCACCCGCCCGTGGGCTACCAGCTTCTGCAGCGAGTGATAGACGAGCCGCTCCAGTTGGGCGCGCTCGTATTCATAGATTCGCTCCTTGTCGCCGAAGACCCAGTCCACGTACTGCCGGGTATGGGGCACCGGCAGCCCCAGCTCATCCACGGCCGCATAGAGACGGTCGTCCAACCTGACAAGCCTCTCCAGCCCCAACGTAGCCCAGTAGATGGCGTGGGGATAGGGGCTGCGCCAATCGAACGGGCCGTAGGAATCCATCAGGTCCAACATGCGGTCGGGATCGAGCCGGAAATCCTCCCGCAGCTTCCTGGCACGCACGTAGGTTTCGATCTTGCTCAAGGGCTCCTGCACCCGCTCGCGGCCCAGCAGGTCCGTCACGTCCGCATCAATGCGCTCGGGGTGGTTTCTCCACATCAGGAAGCTGTCCAGGATGCTGAACCCGGCCGAGCGGCAGGCTTCGACCAGCTTGCTGACCTCTGCGTCGGCCAGCAGTTCCTCCCTGGTCTTCGGGGCGTCCACAAACCCCTGGAGCGTCTCCTTGCCCCCTCCACCGCCCAGGATCCCATGTATCATGAGGGCGAAGCGCTGCTTGTAGTAGAAATGGGCGAAATCCTCCTGCTCGCCGATCTTGTGGAAGATCATGAACGCCAGCCGCTCGAAGAGCATGGGCGAGTTGGGGTTGAGCGGGATGCCCTCGTCCCGCAGCAGCTCCATGCCGCTGCGCACCCAGGCCCACCTGTCGGGCAGCCAGTTAATCTGGCAACTGACGTTGTAGGCCAGGTTCCAGGAGTTGAAGTCCCACACCTCCGGGATGCGCGGGGCCAGGTCGCACGCCCAGTCGGCCAGTTGGACCAGCTCGAAGTAGCGCCCCTGACGCTTGAGGGTCTCCATGCGGATCCAGATCACGTCTATGATGATGCCCCGTGCCCAGCCCAGCACCTGGGTCGCCAGGGCGAGCCGGGGGCTTATGCCGGTGACCGGCTCGTTGGCCAGGTCGTAGCGCTGGCGCATCCGCCGCAACGGCGGGATGGCCTGGCCGGTGCCGATAAGCAGGGCCACCGCCAGCACCAGCAGAAGCAGTCGTTTCAGTTTCGTGTGCACGCCGTCTTGCGGACCTCCCCTCAGGCGATGATGCGGGCCAGCTCCCGCCGAGCGTAGAAGTACATGCCCACCGCCAGCGCCACTCCGCCCTTCAGCACCACCAGCACTGCTCCCGCCTGTGCGACACGGTCCATGCCGACCAACTCGCCGTTGACCAGCCGGCCCAGGGGGCTGAACTCGCCGAAGTTCGGCATGAGCGCGATGATGGCCCCGGCGAAGCCCCGCCACACCCGGTCCAGCCAGATGGTGGCCGGCGTCAGCCGCGCGTATATGTTGGGCTCGACGAACTCACCCCGGAACCAGGAAGCCATCAGCCCGCCGACGAAAAAGCAGAACACCAGCAGACTGGCCACCGGGAAGCTGAACAGCGATCCGGCCATCAGCCCCAGCGCCGCCACAAGGGCCACATTCAGGACCAACACCACCAGGGACCGGTAGACATTCGGCAGGAAGGCGCCCGTTCTCTGCAGGACTTCGATGGGTGGCTCCACGTCGAAGGTGACCGCGCCCTTCGTCCAGTTTTCGAACGCCAGCCAGAAGTGGCCGTTC
>CAYFVS010000327.1:0-2543 GCA_964346565.1 uncultured candidatus Brocadiaceae bacterium
ACTTCAATGCCACGGATCCCACCGACCCCAAGTATGACAAGCGCTATGACCTGAATATGGACAGCGCCATCAACCTCATGGACCTGCTGCCCTTTAAACCGTTCTTTAACCTGAGCTGCACGTAAAGGGAGGCGCTCTCGCCGGGCCGCGCCACCTGCCGCAAAGCGCGTGCAGGCCGCGACGGTTGACAGGGCATACGGTGAGTCTATAATTGGGATAGCTTTGGGCTATTCATTAGCCTGGCAAGGGGCGAGAGTTGGTGCCGGATGGCGTCATCAGCGTCTCGTACCCGTTCAAGGTGCTGCGGCTGGCACTCGACGCGAGTTGCCACTAGGCGGCAGATAGGGGGCGCGATGCGGTACGTAGGACTCCTCCTGATTAGCCTGGCGGCGCTAGCGGTTCTCGCTGCGCTGCTGCTGACCGGCTCAACTGCTGCCTCACCCGGCACCACCGAGCGGGCCAGCGTGACCCCCGACGGCAGTGAGTTCGACAGGGATAGCCTGGAACCGTCCATTAGCGGCGACGGCCAGCTCGTCGCCTTCAAGTCCATGTACGTGTTCGTCCGCGACCGCCAGACCGGGACAACGGAGCAGGTGAGTCCCCCACCCTTGCCTGGACGGCCACCATCCATCAGCAACGACGGCCGCTACGTTGTCTTCTCCAGCAGGGACTCGAGCCTTGTGCCAGATGACACCAATGGTGAAGAGGACATCTTCGTCCGTGATCGCCAGACGGGGACTACGGAGCGAGTCAGCGTAGCCTCCGACGGGACCGAGAGCAATGAACGCAGCGTCCAGCCATCCATCAGCGCCGACGGCCGCTACGTCGCCTTCACGTCCTTCGCCTCCAACCTCGTCGACGGGGACAGCAATGGCTGGGCCGATATCTTCGTCCATGACCGACAGACGGGGACGACAGGGCGGGTCGACGTAGCATCCGACGGTACGCAGAGCAACGATTGGAGCGGATTTCCCACCATGAACGTCGACGGCCGCTACGTCGCCTTCCAGTCCATGGCCTCCAACCTCGTGGTGGGAGACACCAACGGGAAGCGGGACATCTTCGTCCACGACCGTGCGACCGCAGTCACGGAGCGGGTCAGTGTGGCCTCCAGCGGGACCCAGAGTAACAATGACAGCTGGGGGCTTTCAATCAGCGCGGATGCCCGCTTCGTCGCCTTCGACTCCAACGCCTCCAACCTCGTGCCTGAGGACACCAACAGCGCATCGGACGC
Organism: uncultured candidatus Brocadiaceae bacterium; assembly: GCA_964346565.1. GTDB lineage: Bacteria > Planctomycetota > Brocadiia > SM23-32 > SM23-32 > JAWOCH01. The sequence goes on from CAYFVS010000327.1 coordinate 1,235, forward strand.
GTTCGTCCGCGACCGCCAGACGGGCACGACAGAGCGGGTCAGCCTGGCCTCTGACGGCACCGAGGGCAATGACGGCAGCGGCCGTCCATCCATCAGCGCCAACGGGCGGTACGTCGCCTTCGAGTCCTACGCAGCCAACCTTGTTCCCGGCGACACCAACGTCTGCGGCTCCCCACCCTGGGAACACAGCTGCTCCGACATCTTCCTCCACGACCGCGAAACGGGGATGACCAGCCGTGTCAGTGTGGCTTCCGACGGCACAGAAGGCAATGAGTCCAGCATCTCGCCCTCGATCAGCGCGGATGGCGCCCTCATCGCCTTCGCGTCCGGCGCCTCCAACCTGGTCCCCGGCGACACCAACAACCATGCTGACGTGTTTGTGACCGACATGGGGGATCTGGATGCGGACACGGATGAGGACGGCGTCGCGGACCCCTTTGACAATTGCCCGAACACGCCCAACCCGGGACAGCAGGACAGCGACGCCGACGGCATCGGCGACGCCTGCGATCCTTCGACGGCTTCTCCCACCCCGACGCCAACACCACCACCCCTTCCTGAGATTGACGTCGCCGTCGACGCGGACACGGCGGGCAACACCGCCGACTCCTTGGGCACCCTGGAGACCTGCAACTCCATCGCCGCCGTCGGCGACACGCTGCAGGTCGACGTGGTCGTGCAGGACGTCCCGCCATACGACCCCGTTTCAGACAGCGGCGGCCTCGTCGGCTACCAGTTCAACCTGCTGTACGATCTAGCGGTTGTAAATGTGCTGGACTTCGACGCGGAGATGATGCTGACCGCCGCGGGCGGAGCGACCCCCTTCTCCGCCACCGAGCCCATGCCCGACAGCGACGGCGACTTCCTGGCGGCTGAAATCGATTTCGGCGACAACTACGAGTCCGGCGACGGAGTCCTCATCCGCATCACGCTCGAGGCCGTGGGCGAGGGCGTCAGCGCTCTTACCCTGTACGACATCATCATCCTCGACCCCGCCGACCCGTACCCCTTGAGCGAAGTCGGTGGCGGCGAGGTGGTGGTGGGCGGTTCCTGCGACGACCGCGACGGCGACGGCTTCACCGACGGGGAAGAGGCGTTCATGGGCACGCTCCCGCTTGACCCCTGCGCGGACACCCCCACTGTAAACGACGAGGACCCCGATCCCTGGCCTGCGGACTGGGACGACAGCCAGATGGTTAACCTGCAGGATCTCCTGCCGTTCAAGCCGCACTACAACGCCGCGGACCCGTTGGACCCCAAGTATAACGAGCGCTATGACCTGAATACGGATGAAGCCATCAGTCTCCTC
>CAYFVS010000328.1:0-8074 GCA_964346565.1 uncultured candidatus Brocadiaceae bacterium
ATCAGGAAGATGGCGGGCAGCGGCGCGTGGGCGACGACGGCCACCGCCATCACCAGGGCCGAGCCCGCCAGGCCGGCGACGAAATGCGCCTTGTTGGTCAGGAAGTGCGTCTTCTCGAACCCGAGCCGGAGGGCCGCTTTGGCGGCTTTGAGCGCCTTGCGAATGCGCGTGTGGTTGCTCTGCTCGAGCTTCAGCGAGTCGCGGCGCCCCAGCAGCTTGCCGGCGATCTTCTTCTCCTCGGCGCTCAACACGCTGCGCGGCGCATCCTCGCGACGGATGGTGTAGTCTCCGTCGGCGTCCTGATGTATGGACAGGTAGCCCTTGACCGCCATGTTGATCAGGGCGGCGGTGAACGCCTCGCGGTCGTAGCCCATGCGGCGGATGAAGCGCGCGGCCGCCGGGCTCAGCCCCTCCGGCGGCTCGAACAGGGGAATCGTCACGCCCGCCTCCGGGTCGCGCCCGACGTAGTGCCACGCCGTCAGGTAGTAGGCCACGATGGCCAGCGCGCCCACGACCGCCACCACGAAGCCCCAGTTGTGCTTCAGGAACGTCAGCGCCTTCTGCGCCGGGGGCGGCTCGGTCACGTAGCCCTTCGGCCAGCCGACGGCGACGGTCAGGCCCTCCCCGGGCATCAGCTCCCGCGTCGTGTGCACCTGGACCGTGCCGTCGTCCCGGATGCCCCCTTCGCAGGAGCGACCCCTCTCCCCGTGGCGGCCGGTGTAGGCGCCGATCACCCTTACCTCGTCCCGCGGCACGCCGGGCAGGCGGACCGTCGCCGTAGCATGCTCGATGGGGAAGCCCCATCCGGTGCCGGTCACGTTCCAGTTCAGCTCGTCGCGGTCGTCGCAGAACAGCAACTGGTGCGTGGTGCGGTACGTGACCCGGTAGGAGTAGCGCCCGGGGCTGAGGTGCCTGTCCGCACGGCCGATGTAGAGGCGGGTGCCGGCCGGCTGCGGGCTGAAATGATGGTGCTCGGGCCGTCCGTCGCGCAGGACCTCCTCCACCTGGAAGCCCACCACCTTCCGCGCGCCGAACCACCGGCGGTAGATGGTGGGGAAGTCGCGGTAGATGCCCCGGCGGATCTTGCCTCCCCGCGCGACGACCTCGATGGTCTCGGTCACCAGCAGGTCGCCATCCCCGCTCACGCGGATGTCGCTGTGGAACTGGGTGATACGCTCGGGTCCCAGGTCGCGCGACGCCGCTACGCCCGGCAGGGCCAGCGCGGCCGCGGCGAGAAGGAGGACCCCCGCGCCCCTCATCGCGTCTCCTCCAGGTCCATTTCGACCTCGGGCACTCTGCGTTCGGTGGCCAGGTCAATCTGGAAGAACTCCGCCGGCCCGAAACCGGTTGCGCCAGCCACCAGCACGGCGGGGAAGGACTGCACCGCCGTGTTCAGGTTCCGCACCGTGCCGTTGTAGTAGCGTCGGGCGAGCTGTATCTGGTCCTCCACCTCGACCAGGCTGTGCTGGAGCTGCAGGAAGTTCTCGCTGGCCTTCAGTTGCGGGTAGTCCTCGACCACGGCCAGCAGGTTGCGCAGCAGCCCGGTCAGTGCATTCTCGGCCCGGCTCTGCTCAGCCGGCCCGCTGGCGCGCATGGCCCGGCTGCGCAGCTTCGCCACCTCGGGGAACACCTCCCGCTCGTGCTCGCTATACTCCTCGACAGCCTCCGCCAGGTTGGGCACCAGGTTGTATCGGCGCTTCAGTTGCACGTCAATGCCGCTCCACGCCTCCGCCACCAGATTGCGCAGCCGGACCAAACGGTTGTAGGTCAGCACAGCCCACAGGGCGGCGAGCCCCAGGACCGAGGCCGCCACCAGCGCTATGACGAATCCCTCCATTGTCCACTCACTCCTCCGCCGGTCACTTCGGCCCGGCGGCTCTGTCACGGGCGCAGGGGGTCATGCTCCTTGACCAGGTCTTCCACCTCGTGGCACTTCTCTTCGGGCAGACCATCTCGATGAGGTGCAACGCCGCCGGCTCTCCGGCATTTAAGGTGGACACAGACGCCGAATGTAGTGTAGGAAGCGGCGATGTCCCTTTCAACACTCATCTTCCCGCGCCTTGGCCGGTATAATCGGGTGGAACGACACATGCTTGGGGGAGAAGCCGATGGAAGCTCTGGAGGCGATCGCCGCGCGCCGCAGCATCCGCAGATTCACGGACGAGTCCGTATCGAGGAAGCTGGTGGGCAAGGTGCTCCGCGCCGCGACCCTGGCACCGTCCGGCAAGAACAGGCAGCCCTGGCGCTTCATCGTGGTGGACCGGCCCGAGGACCGGGCCGAGATGGTCCGCCGGATGCGCGTCGGCATCGAGGCCGCCCGTCAGGAGGGCGAAAACCTGGGCAGCAGCGAGAAGACCGCGCTCATAATGGAACAGGCGCCCGTCACCGTCTTCGTGTTCAATGCCAGGCTCACCGACGAGACCGAGGACTCGCCGATGGCCGTGGTGGACCTGCAGTCGGTGGGCGCGGCGGTCCAGAACATGTGCCTGGCCGCCACCGCCCTCGGCCTGGGCAGCCTGTGGATCTGCGACGTGTTCTATGCCTACGAGGAGCTGCGCGAGTGGCTGGGCCGCCGGGATCAGATGGTCTGCGCCGTCTCCCTGGGCTGGCCGGACGAGGACCCCGGGCCGAGGCCGCGGATGCGGTGGGAGGAGGTGACCACCTGGCTCGGCGACTGAGCGGCTCGAGGCCCTCTCATCGGGCTCGCCGGGATCCTCCGTCTCAACACGTCGCGCAGGCGGTTGGCGCCCTCATCCCGCCCATCCTGTTGCGGCAGCGCTTCTGCCTCGTTTGCTCTGCCGTCGCTCCCTACATCCTGCTCTGCCGTCGTTGCTGTTCGCCTTGACCCGGCGGGGGGCCGTCGGGTACACCTACCGCTCTGTCGTCGGAGCAGGACCCCTGGACGCTACCGGAGCATGTCCATGAGCAACACGACGCGGGTAGGAATCGTCGGTACGGGCGGCATCGCGCGGGCACAGGCGCGGGCATTGCTGAAGGTTGAGGACGTCGAGATAGTCGCCGGCTGCGACGTGAATGAGCAGGCGCTGGAGGCCTTCGCGGAGAAGTTCGAGGTCCCCCACACCTACGCGGACTTCAACGAGATGGTCAAGCTGGACGAGCTGGACGCCGTCAGCGTCTGCACGCCCAACTACGTGCACAGGGATCCCACCATAGCCGCCCTGCAGGCGGGCAAGCACGTGCTGGTCGAGAAGCCCATGGCCATGAACGCCGAGGAGGCCCGGGCAATGGTGGAGGCAGCCGAGGCGAGCCAGGCCACCCTGACGATGGGCTTCCAGTGGCGCCTTGGGGCCGGCCCCCAGACTCTGAAGCGGTTCATTGACGAGGGCCAACTGGGCAAGGTGCTGTTCGCCCGCGTGCAGGCGCTGCGGCGGCGAGGCATCCCGAGCTGGGGTGTGTTCGGCCAGAAGGAACTGCAGGGCGGCGGTCCGCTGATTGACATCGGCGTCCACCTGATAGAGACCGCGCACTACCTGATGGGCGAGCCGAAGCCGGTGGCCGCCAGCGCGCAGATGTTCACCTACCTGGGCGACCGGCCCCCGGCGGTCGAGACCCAGTGGGGCGACTGGGATTGGGAGAGCTACACCGTCGAGGACCTGGCGGTGGGGCTGGTGAGGTTCGACAACGGTGCGGTCATGTCGGTGGAGTCCAGCTTCGCCGCCCACATCGGGGAGGACAGCTTCAACATCCAGATCATGGGCGAGCAGGGCGGCTGCACGACAACCCCCCCGCGGCTGTTCAAGGATGAGGCCGGCACCATGGTCAACGTGGAGCCGGCCTACATGGAGAAGTACAGCACCATGGAGCGGAAGATCGCCGACTGGATAGCCTTCCTGCACGGCGAGAAGGAGACCCAATGCCCCGCCCGCGCCGGCCTGGCCGTGCAGGTGATCCTGGACGCCCTCTATGAGAGCGCCGAAGCCGGCAAGGAAGTGCTCATCGCATGAGGCCCCGCCGCGCGGGCCGGCGGCGTGCAGCCGCCCGGTGAGGGGCTTCGGGACACTGGATTGCCGGTCCCCTGGCGGGCCGTCTTCGCCTACGGCGCGGGCGCGGCCATCTGGATTAGGCGCGCCGGATCGGCATCCTTCAGCGCAGCCTTCAACCGGTCCGCCTTCATCTGCTTGAGGCCCGGCCCGTCGGCCAGGGCAGCCCATCCGGCGGCCATCGCAGCGTCCGAGCCGCAGAACACCGTGCCGCTGTCGCCGATCACGGCCACGGCGCTACCTGCGCGCAACGCGTCCGCCAGGTCAGTGCCGTCGGCCGAACGCGCCCAGACCGCCGTCCGTTCGGCCGCGCCGTAGCCGGCGAACGTGCCGTTATGCGTGTCTGTGCTGCCGACGACCAACGGTAGAGTCCCGTCGCGCTTCCACTCCTCGTAGCGGGGCGGGAGGTGTTCCCAGGCGTCGAACCCCGTGCCCACGAGGCCCCGCCCCAGGTGCTGCCGGCCCCAGTCGCTGTCCGTCCAGGGGTGGTTCCACTGGATGAAGGCGCCAAGCCCGTGCGCCTCTGCCACCGTCTGCTCGGGCGACATGTCCCACGCTATAGGCTTTTGCAGGGGGAACGCGTTCATGTGGACGGGCGTGGTGATCTCCTCGCCGACGACCACGGGGAAGGCGAACCCGCACTGCTGGAGCTGTTTCACTGCCAGCTCGGCCCCCTCAATGGTGTTGTGGTCGCTGATCACGGCGAAGTCAAGCCCACAGTAGATCGCCTCGAGCATGAGAGCGGCAGGCGAGCAGTTGCCGTCCGAGTAGAACGTGTGCATGTGCACGTCCCCGCAGAACATCTCCGCGCCGGGCTCCGTCTGCAGTGCGGGGCCCTCGGGCTTCAGCGAGCCCACCAGCATCGCGCGCAGCTCGTCCGCCTGCTCAACGGTCACCGGGCCCCCGTCCGCTATCCGGCTTACGAGCCACTCGGCGGCCTGCTGAGACGGCGCAGCCACGGAGACGGAGCGCGTGTCGAGGGCGACGTCCAGGCCGACGCCGCGCTCCCGGTGTTCGGACCGGAAGATGATGCAGCCACCGATCATGTCTGCAACAGGGCCCTCCGGGAAGTCTCCGACGGCAAGCACGTCTGTTCCCTCGAGGGAAGCCGGATCCTCCACGATTGGCCAGCCCTCCCGTCGGGCCATCTCCGTCACGGCCGAGCGCATCTGCTCCGGGCAATCGGCAGAGAACACCACCGCCGCGGGCTCGAGCCCGGCCAGATCGTGCATCTCCTGGATGAAAGCCTCGTTGCCCTGGATGTGCAGGGCGTTCCTCTCGCTGTCGAAGTCGCAGAGGTCAGCAATGTCCAGGACCTCCGTGCCCGTGGACAGCACAGCGGGATTCCCATCCACCGTGACCTGCCGGACGTGCGGCGCCGTGACGCCGGGCAACGACGCCCTCGCCCGCTCCGCGCTGCCCCACTCGTGCACCATCGCAACGCCCAGCGGGACGGAGCCCCAGTTGAAGACCACGGCGGCCAGTCCGGGCTCGGAGTACTCGACGACGACCTGCGCCGCCGACTCGGCGGACAGGGCCAACAGGTCGAGCAGGCCCTCCCGGGGCAGCGCGTCCCATGAACCGTCGAGGACACTGAGCCTGGCCTCCGTCTCGCGCAGACGCTCCAGCGCCGTCGTCGGCTCTCCCAGCTCGACGGCCCGCTGCAACCGCTGCACGCCGGCGGCCACTCCCAGCCAGGCTGCGGCGCGGAACGGCTCCCCCTGCGCCATCTCGGCCACGTTCGCTTCGCTGACCCGCTCGATGGCCCGTTCGATGGCGGCGCCCGTGAACATCACGGGCCAGGACGTAGCTCCCAGCGCTTCGCCTTCGCGGCCTACCACGATTGCCTTCAGCGTGCACATCCCCGCCGCGCCGGCCACGTCGGGCAGAGGTACGGACACCTGGCCAGACGTCGCCCACGGCTCCTCAGCCGGCTCGACTCCCGCCGCCGCGTCAACGAACGTCTCTCCCGCCGCGTCCGTCAGCACCAGACGCACGGCCTTTGCCCCCTGCGCCAACGCCGAACCCAGCCTCACGGTCGCGCGCCGCGGCGGCTCGCCCTTGAGCACGAGCGGCATGTCCGCGTTGACCATCGGTCCCAACCACGCGTCCTCGCCGTCCGCCGTCTGCTCCACCAGTTCCCAGCGGGTGAACAGCGACGGATCGCGCCAAAGGTCCGCGACCCCCCGATAGGCCATGACGGTACGGAGGTTGGGGCTGCGCTGCGGGCCGTCCTCAGGATCGTAGTCGTCGAACTGGAACGCGAGGCCGATCTGTGTGCCCGGCTCGGGGACGAGCCCCGGGAACGCGCTCCAGGGGATCACCGCCTCCACAGCGTAGCCGCGTTCAGTGCGCCGAGTCGCGGCCGAGGCTCCCTCGATCGTCCCGTCGCGCGGGTTGGTGAGGACTGCCGCGGGGCCCGGCTCGTGCGGCGCCCGCACGAACAACTGGTAGGCTCCCTTGCTGTAGGAAGGCGCCATGAGGTCGTCGCCCACGCGCCCGTCCACGAACGCCTCCAGGCAGTCCATCTGCCAGATGTCAACACCTGTCCGGTCATTGAAGACCTGGTCGTCCACAACCTGGGCGGCCAAGCAGATGCCGTCCCGGTTCCAGGCGCAGTAGGCGTCCGCCGAGAGGTCCTGCACCCCACCCCAGGGGGGGGCACCGGAAGGGCTCGCAAGGAACGAGGCCAGGTGGAACGGGATGACCGCTGCGCCCGACCACTCAGTGAGCCCGCCGTCGAGCACCAGTTCCTGGCGAAGGCGGGGCAACTGCACGCATGGGCCGCCGTCCGGCGCACCTGAGGGCTCGGCGGCACCGACGAACGTTGGGAGGACGAAACAGGACAGCACGACGACGCTGACAAAGACCGGCATTCGCAGAGGAGAGCGCTCCATAGCTCGACACCTCGGCTTAGAGACCGTCAGGACAGGGAATGACCGCAGAGCCTACCACCCGTGCCCCATGCCGTCAACGGCACCGCCGTACTCCGCCAGGATATGGCACCCGCTGGCAGCGAGGTGGCAATGCGGGCGACAGTGACAGGTCGCGCCGCGGGTTGGCGTCATCCGACGAGGTAGACAGGCGCGACGCCGGCGTCGGGGTCCGACAGGTCTAACCTGCTGCCCCGGAAGACGCGCCCGTAAACCGGCCCGACCGTTACGTCTCCCTCATGCGCCGCGCAGAGCACACGCAGGTCGAAGCGTAGGTCCGAGTCCTCGGACCACCGCCCCGCCTCGAAGTAGCCCTGCACGACGCTGCGCCCCCGCCGGAGGCGCTGTCGCAGGACGTGCCCGGCCTGCTGGCTGCCGGATTCGGGGCGCAGTATCGTCACACCGCGCCCGCCGCCGCCGAGGGCGTCCTTGACCACCAGCCGCAGCCCCTGCTCCAGCATGTAGTAGGCGGCCGGCTCAGTGCGCTCGTCCAACAAGGCCGACCAGAGGATGTTCCGCCGCAGCACCTCCGCCTCCCGCTCGTCAGGCTCCAGCCGACGCTGAACGGCCGGATCGCAGAGCAGCGCCAGGAAGCCCTTGCTCGTGTAGAGGAACATGTCCAGCGGCGGGAAGGTCTTCACCCGGCCGGCCCGCACCGCCTCGGCCACCGGCGAATCCTCGGCCAGCGCCTGCCACTCGGACAGGTTCTCCTCGACGTAGAGCAGGTCCACCCGTCCCTCGCCGGGCAGGTGCAGGCCGTCCTCACGCAGCTCGAGGTCGCCCTCGTGGCAGAGCGCGATGCGCGGGCCGCCGCACTGCTGAATCCGCGCGGCCACGCCCTCCAGCTCGTCCACGTTGAACATGTCCCGCCCGCCGAACCCCCGCAGGAAGGCGATCAGGCCCGCCTCGGCGTCGTGCAGCGGTCTCAGGCCGTGCCGGTAAAGGAACGGCGCGTAGTCGTCCTCCGAGGCGGGTTCCACCTCGCCGACGTGCTCCTCCACCAGTGGTCGCAGCGCCCGGTCGGCCAGGTGGGCATAATGCCCATAGCCGACCGCGCAGTTCAGCTCGATGACCTTCAGCGCGTCGTCGGCCACGTGCAGGTCGGCGGCGAAGAAGACGCGCCGGTCGTCGGCGGGCGGT
>CAYFVS010000329.1:0-3843 GCA_964346565.1 uncultured candidatus Brocadiaceae bacterium
GCCCCGGGTGTGCGGCATGGTAGTTGCGCCACGCTTGACGTCTCTGATTGCGACGCGGCTCTGAGGAGGTCCGTCGCAGCGGGGCTTCCACTCGGCGTCATCTATGTCATTACGCTGCCGAGAGGTGCCTGCTGCCCGAGGACGCCGGCATGGCGAAGGACGAGCGATACGGTAATTACCGCCTGGAACGACTGATCGGCCACGGCGCGATGGGCACCGTTTACCGGGCGGAGGACGAATCCACCAGCCAGACCGTGGCTGTGAAGGTCCTGCCCGCCACGGTGGCGACGAACGAGGAGTACACCCGCCGGTTCCTGACCGAGGCCCGCATTGCCCGCCGACTCGACCATCCGAACATCATCCGCGTCCTGGATTACGGTCGGGACAACGGCCATTACTACCTGGCCATGGACTACGTGGACGGGGAGAGCTGTAAGGCGCGCATCATCCGGGAGGGCAGGCTGCCCTGGAGGGAGGCCGTCCAGGTAGCCCTCCAGGTGGCCCGGGGGCTGCGGGCCGCCGCCCGAGAGGGCATCATCCACCGGGACATCAAGCCGGAGAACATCCTGGTGGACAGGGAAGGCCGGGTGCGGATAGCCGACCTGGGCCTGGCCAAGGAGCAGGGCCGGGTCGAGCCCCTGCCCAGCGACACCAGCCTGGGCACGCCCGATTACATGAGCCCGGAGCAGGTGAACAACTCCGAGACGGTGGACCTTCGCAGCGACATCTACGCGCTGGGTGCATCGCTTTTCCACATGATCTGCGGCAAGGCGCCATACACCGGCCGGAGCGCCTACGAAGTGATGGTCAAGCACGTCAATGCCGAGCTGCCCTCCCCTCATAGGTATGTGCCGGGCCTGCCGCGCGAAGTGGCCGACGTCATGCGCAAGATGATGGCGCAGGCCCCGGAGGACCGTTACCAGTCGTACGAGGAGCTGATTGGGGACCTGAGCGCGTTGCTGGCGGGGGCGCCGGTGGCCGCGCGGGAGTTCGACAGGCAGAGCCTGCTGGGGCAGAACGGGCTGGCGAAGGCCAGATCCCTCTACGCCGGCGCCAACCGGCTGCTCTGGGTGGCCGTGCCTGTCCTGGCGGCCATCGGAGGGATTGTGGTCTATCTGCTGCTCTCTGACTGAGCGCCGCCTGGCCCCGCCGGAGATCCGACCATGGTATGGCGTATTGCGGTTGCGGTGGTCGTCGGCGGGGGCATTGGCCTGGCCGTCGGCATGGGGGGCAAGTCGCTGGGGGGTGAATGCCCGCTGCTGTGCAATCCCTACGTTTCGACGGGGCTGGGCGTGTTCCTGGGCCTGGTGCTGCTGAGCCGAAGCAGCGGTGTCGAGCGCCGTCTGACCAGCCCGCACCTGCTGCGGCCGGACTCGGCCGATGCCTACCAACGGCTCGTCGGCTCCGAGGACGTGCTCCTGGTGGCCTTCTACACGCAGCACTGCCCGGCCTGTCACGAGCAGATGTCCATCGTGGACCGGCTGGCGGACCGATTCGCCGGGCGGGCGGCCGTGGCGGCGGCCAATGCGCACCGGCTGGACAGCGTGGTGGTGGAGGAGGGCATCAGCGCCGTTCCCACCGTCTTGCTCTACCGCCGTGGCGATCGCGTGCGGACCGTGCGCGGCCTGACGCCCGAGGAGGAGTTGGTCGAGCTGCTGGAGCGCCATGTGGGCGAGGGCAAGACCTGAGCGGCAGCACGCTTCACTGCGGCGGCGGCTCCACCCGCTCCAGCCGGCCGGGCAGCGAGCCGGCATCAAGCACTGCGGCCAGGTTGCGCAGCGTGTGCGTGTGGAAGTACCCCTGCACCTGCACCGCGCCGGCGCCGATGGATTCCTCGATCTCCTTGGGCGGGACGAACATCGCCCCGTCCACCAGCAGCGCCATGCGCCGGCCCACGTGCAGCGCCGTCTGGGCCGCGAACTGACGGGCATCCTCCTCGCGGAAGTGCAGCGTCAGAACGGTCCTGCGGTGCAGACCCTCGGTGTGCACCGTGGCCCGCCGGAAGCGCGCCACCCGCAGGATGGGTTCCTCGCGGACCAGGTAGCGGTGCTCGACGGTTTCGAGGCGCCGCGGCGGGTTCAGCCGATACTGCTTCGCCCGGTAGAGGACGAGCCGATAGCCCTCCGGCGGCTCGGCCTCCTGGCCGGGTGGGGGGGCTTGCCGGCCGGGGTGCAGCAGGTGAAAGGCCGACCGGCCCGGCATCGTCAGCCACGCAAGGGCCTCGGCGGGGTCGGCGCGCGTGCTGATCTGCAGCTCCACCAGATCCGGCGGGACGGGGCGCGCCGCGCCGTCCCGCAGCCCCAGGGAGTCGCCCAGCCGCTCGATCCTGGCGGTCAGCATATCGGCGGCCCGCTGCAGCTGCTCGGGCCCGGGCGGGTGCCCGCTGGTGACCAGGCGGTAGCGGAAGATGTGCTTGCGGGTGGCCAGCGAACTCCAGAGGGAGAAGGCGGCGAAGGTGACCACGCCCACTGCCAGCGCGCCGGCTATCACGATGGGCAGATGGCGAGCGCGTGGCGATGGCATGGGCACAAGTCCGGGAGCGGCCGGCCTCTGCGCGGTCAGCCGACGTCGGATTTGGAGACGGGTTCGGCCCGGGCGGCCGCTTTGTCCGGCAAGCCGATGTGGGCGGCCTGGATGCGGTCCCCCAGATAGCTCTCGCGGGCGACCGGGTCCTCCAGAATCTGCTCGGCGGTGCCCTGGGCGACGACCTTGCCCTCGCTGAGGATGTAAGCCCGGTCGGTGATCCGCAGAGCCTCCAGCACGTTGTGATCGGTAATCAGCACGCCGATACCCTTGAATTTCAGCCCGATGACCAGGTCCTGCACTTCGCCGACGGCGATGGGGTCAATGCCGGTGAAAGGCTCATCGAGCAGGATGAGCTTGGGGTCGGCACAGATGGCCCGGGCGATCTCCAGACGCCGCCTCTCCCCGCCGCTCAGGCTGTAGGCGGGATGGTCCTGCAGGTGTGTCAGGCCGAACTCGGTGAGCATCTCGTCGGCCTTGGCGTGCCTCTCGTCGGAGCCTACCCCCTGCATCTCCATGATCGCCAGCAGGTTGTCCTCCACGGTCATGTGCCGGAACAGGCTGGGTTCCTGGGCCAGGTAGTTCATGCCCAGCCGGGCGCGGCGATACATGGGCAGGCGAGTGATGTCCTGGCCGTCGAAGTGCACGGCCCCCGCGGCCGGTCGAATGAGGCCGATGCAGATGCGGAAGGCAGTGGTCTTGCCGGCGCCGTTGGGGCCCAACATGCCGACCGCCTCGCCGGCGTCCACGTCGAAGCTGACCTCGTCCAGCACGGCGCGGCCGTCGTAGTACTTTACCAGTCCCTCGGCCTGGAATAGCTTGCGCATCGGCCCCGTGCAGCATCCGGAGAGAAGATGTGAACCAACGCCACATATTGTAGCCTGCCGGTCGGCGCGGTGCAAGGAGCCGCAGCGAGACGGCGCGGTTGCACTCGTTGGGACGCGGCGTTTTACGGGGACTTCTCCGGGCGTTCGGGCGCCCCCCTCGGGCCGCCGGGAGGTGGCGCCTCGGCAAGCTGAGGCCCCTTGATATGGCTCTCTGGGGCACCCGTTTCCAGCAGGCTACTGTCTCGTTGCTCGCCTCTCGCCGCGTTCCGCTCCCGCGTGCTTCTCCCGGGCCGGGTCTACGTTTTAGTCAAGCTTTCCTACGTTATTGCTATTTACATTGTGCCCGGCCCGTGTTAGAAGCCGCGTGCGGTGTGAGGTCCTGCCTTGGGTTCGCCTCAGGGGGAGGGCAGGGGGAAGGCAGAAGCCGCTCTGCCAGTCTTCTGGGGAAGGGGGTGATGCAGAGGGCCCAGGGCAGCCCTGGATGAGTCGCCCT
>CAYFVS010000330.1:0-2412 GCA_964346565.1 uncultured candidatus Brocadiaceae bacterium
GTCGGCGGGGGCCAGGTTGATGGTAGTGGCGAGGGCGGGCAGTCGGTATCCGCGGTTCTTCAGGGCCGCCCGGACGCGGTCAATGCTCTCCTTCACGCTGGCGTCCGGCAGGCCGACCAGGGTAGCGCGCGGGAGCTGCGAGCGGGTGACATACACCTCCACCTCGACGGGGAAGGCATCAATGCCGAACACGCCCATGCTGTGGAACCTGGCCAGCACGCGAGCCGTCTCCCATTTCTGGCGCTCTGATACGCTACGCAACTATAGCGTCACAGAGCGCCGGCCGCAAACCGGCGCGCATGGGGAAGTGAGTGGTCCGGTGCGAACCGGCCCGCCACGTCCACCCCGCCGTCTGCTCCGACACGTTCTGCGCCGGCAGTCTGGCGCTCAGTGTGGACGTATGGGTGGATGACCTGCGGCCCGGCGTGCCGGGACCGTAGCGCGGCGTGGTTGCCGGGGCGCCACTTCGCGGCTATGATCGCCCTGCCCAACTCCCCCAGCAGGAGACGACCATGGACCGCGCATACGCCTGGATAGACGGCACGGAGACCGCAGTGGCCGACGCCCCACTGATCCCCGTTGTCAACCCCGCCACCGAGGAGCACCGGGCCGACGTGCCCGTCGCGCCGCCTGAGCAGGTGGCCGAGGCCGTCGCGGTCGCCCGCCGCGCCCTCACAGCGCCCTCCTGGGCCGGTCTCTCCCCCCTCGACCGCGGCCGCCTGATGATGGAGTGGGCGGTGCTCATCGCCGATAACCGCCGGCGCCTGGCCGAGCTGCTCAGTATCGAGCATGGACGTCCTCTGGCCCTCGCAGGCGGCGAGATCGACGTCACCGCCCGGTACTTCGAGTACTACGGCGGCTACGCCGACAAGCTCGACGGACGCGTCGTCCCCGTCGAGCCCGCGCTGCGCACCAGCGTCGTCTACGAGCCGCGCGGCGTGGTCGCACACATCCTGCCCTGGAACTACCCGGCCGACATCTTCGCGCGCGGGGTCGCGCCCTGCCTGGCCGTCGGCAACACCGTCGTCGTCAAGCCCGCCCCCCAGACCACGTTCATCGCGCTCGAACTGGCCAGGCTCGGCGCCGAGGCCGGCATCCCGGCCGGCGCGGTCAACGTCGTGGTTGGCGACGGCGAGACGACGGGCGCCGCGCTGGCCTCGGACCCGGACGTGGACGCGATCGCGTTCTGCGGATCGATCCGCGGCGGCAAGGCCGTGTTGCACGCGGCGGCCGAGAACCTGACGCCCGTGGTCTCGTTGGAGCTGGGCGGCAAGGCGGCCAGCATCCTGTTCCCGGACGTGGACGTCGCTGCGGCGGCGGACAGCCACTGCTGGGGCTTCTGCTACAACACGGCGCAGTCGTGCGGCGCGCAGTCGCGCCTGCTCGTGCCGGCCGAGCGCGAACAGGAGGCGATAGACGCGCTCAAAGCCGGCTTTGCGAACGTGGGCGTGGGCGCGTTCGACGACGAGGGCGCGTTCATGGGCCCCCTCATCTCCGAGGCGCAGCTCAAGCACGTGCTCGGCTTCGTCGAGATCGGAATCAAGGAGGGGGCGACGCTCCAGTGCGGCGGCAAGCGCATGGACCGCAAGGGCTGGTTCATGGAGCCGACGCTGTTCAGCGGCGTCGAGCCGGGCATGACGCTCGCCGAGGAGGAGGTCTTCGGGCCGATCCTGAGCCTGATGACCTACGAGGACATCGAGGACGCGGTCCGCATCGCCAACAACACCAAGTACGGCCTCAGCGCCGACCTGCGGACGAACGACATCAGGCTTGCGCACCGGGTGAGTCGTATGCTGGACGTGAGCTACGTGTCGGTCAACGGCGGGGGCAACTTCGGCCTGGAGACGCCCTTTGGCGGCGTGAAGCAGAGCGGGTTCGGGCGCGAGGGCGGCCTGGAGGGGCTGCGGCAGTACGCCCGCGTCAAGTCAATCGTCGTGCGCGTGGAGTAGGCGGAAGCCGCAGCAACAGGCCAGCCCCAGGCAACCTGGGCTGGCGCACCCACCTCAACAGGAACGACCGGCCCACACCCTCCTGGGGAGTGAGACCGGTTGTCGACGGACTGGTCCAGGGCAGCAGCAGCTTCTCCATCGCCGTCACGGGCGCCTCCCACGACGCCTCGGACCACGACGCATCATGTCCTCGCGCGGAACGGTGTATGGCCCACTGCGAAGCAACCCGCCGTTTGACGCAACGGGGCGTATCCCTTATGTATTGCGTCCGCTGGTTACTGACACTCCGGAGGGGGTGTGCATATGCGATGCCAGTCTGTACGTTGGGGTCGGCTCCTGATCTTCTTCGCCCTTGCTGTTGCGGTCTCCTCGATCCCGCCGACTCCCCCCGCGGTGGGCGCCGAGGGTGCTGAAGGAAGCGGGGGTTCCGCGCCGGAAGCCGCAGCGGCGCTGATGAGAGCAG
>CAYFVS010000331.1:0-3572 GCA_964346565.1 uncultured candidatus Brocadiaceae bacterium
CTGGGCCGGTAGGCGTGCGCGCTTCCCGACGCGAGGTGTCCCATGGTTGCCGCCGTCTCTACAGTTTGGATCGCCGCCGTGTCCATGATGGTCCTGGGCGTGCTGTTCGGGCTGGGTCTTGTGCTTGCAGCCCGGGCCTTCAGCACGGGACACGACCCGCGGGTGGAGCATGTGCTGGACGCCCTGCCCGGCATCAACTGCGGCGCCTGTGGCTACGCCGGCTGCCGCGGCTACGCGGAGGCCGTCGTCAACGAGGGCGAAGACGTGGACCTGTGCATGCCCGGCGGACCGGAGACGGCGCGGGCCGTGGCGGACCTGATGGGGGTCGAGCTGGGCGAGAGGGTCAAGCTGCGGGCGGTGGTGCACTGCCAGGGAGGTCGCAGCAAGTGCCCCGACCGGTTCGACTACGCCGGAGAGCCGGACTGCCTCGCGGCGCACCTGGCGGCGGGCGGGCCGAAGGCGTGCCGCTACGGGTGCCTGGGCTTCGGCTCCTGCGCGGCCGCCTGCCCGTTCGACGCCATCAGCATGAACGAGGAGCGCCTGCCGGTGATTGACCCGGACAGATGCACTGCCTGCGGCATCTGCGTGGACACCTGCCCGCGCGACCTCATTACGCTGCTCCCGGAGCACTACCACATCTGGCTCGGATGCTCCTCACACTACCGCGGCAAGGCCGTCAAGGACATCTGCGAGGTCGGCTGCATCGCCTGTCAGCTCTGCGCGAAGGAGGATCCCCACGAGGCGATTGAGATGCGGGACAACCTGCCCGTGCTGGACCACGACGCGGCGGGCGGGGACTTCCGCACGGCGGCGGACGTCTGTCCGATGAACTGCTTTGTGGTCGAGGGGGCGCAGGTTGAGCCGGTCGCCGCCGCCGAGGCGGAGGAGGTCCGTGGGCAGTGAGCCCGGCGCTTAGGCCGCCTGGCAGGGGCCGACTTCCGTGCTTGACGGGCGGCGTGCGGTTTCGTTAGCATCTTCGTTCTTTGTCCTTGGGCGTTCCTGCCTGCTTTCAGCTGTGCCTGCGGAGGTGTAGAATGATCGCAGTGGACGAAACGGAATGCACGGTCTGTGGCATCTGTGCCGACGGGTGTCCGGTGGAGGCCATCTCGCTGGACAGCGGCGTCGCCGAAGTTGACCAGGACGAATGCACCGAGTGCCTTACCTGCGTGGACGAGTGCCCCGTCGGGGCCATCTCCCAGGTGTGAACACGTATCCGAGACGGAGCGGTGGGGCCGGCCGGGCGGCGCGTGTCGCGCGGCCGGCCTTCTCTTGCCTGGTGGGAGTTCTTGCGCTCTGCCTCACCGTTGGCGTGGCAGGGGAGAGTGGCCGCGAATCCCCGCGCATCCGCCGCATCGGCCCCGCCCTCTACCGGGTCGGAGGGGTCACGCTGGACACGCGCGGCCGGACGGTCCGCTGCCCGGGCCAGGTGAACATGGACGCCGGCGGGCCGATTGAGCTGCTGGCTTGCACTCCCGGGGGCAAGACCCACGAGAGCGTCTTCGTGCTGCCCGTCCGGCCGCTCGATCTACAGTTGGCGCTGCTGCTGCTGGACCTGCGGGAGGGGCGAAACCCCGCCCTGACCTACGCGGACGGGCACCCGGACGCCGCCCGGCCGCCCGGCCAGACCGTGCGCATCGTCGTGGAGTGGCGGGCCGAGACGGGCCTCCAGACGGCGGACCTGCGCGGCGCGCGCCACGTGCGGCGGGCTGAGCGGTTCCTCTACAACGTGCAGGAAGACACGCCGGCCCGACGCGCCGCGTGGGTGTTCCTCGGCAGCCGGTTCGTGGACGGCCGGTTCGGCGCCGAACTGGAAGGGTCGCTCATTACCACTTACCATGACCCGTTGGGCATCCTGGAGCTGGCATTGCCCACGGCGGAGGACGACATCTACTATCACGTTAATCGGGCCGTCTGCCCGCCGGTCGGCACGTCAATCGAGCTGGTCATCTCGGCGCCCGGGCGGGAGGACCAGGGTCAGGGCGCAGCCGGAAAGGAGCAACGACGTGAGCAATAGCCCGATGCTCTATGCCGCAATGTGCGCCTTGCTCGTGGTCGGCGGCGTCCCGGCGACCGGCGCGGAGCCGCAGCGCGACGTGTCGTTGCGGCTCGAGGGCCAGGCCGGCGTGCGGCGCGCGCTGGGCTTCCTCGCCGGGCGGCAGAAGGAGAACGGCTCCTGGCGGGACCACCCCGCCATCACGGGCCTGGTGGTCACCGGCATGATGGGCAGCGGCCTTCCGGAGTACGGTCCGGAGAGCGGGCCGGTCAGCGGCGGCCTGGACTACATCCGCAGCTTCGCGCAGCCGGACGGCGGCATATATGACCGTTTCTACGCCTCCTACAGCACCAGCATCTGTGCGATGGCCCTGGTGGAGGCCGGCGTGCCGCAGGACGAGGAGCTGCTCGCCCGCGCGCAACGGTTTCTGCTCGGCGCCCAGGCCGACGAGAGCGAGGACGTCTTGCCCGACCAGGCGCAGTACGGCGGCTGGGGCGACGAGCCGGACGCTTCCGACGAGGGCATGCACCGTGCGGACGTGTCCAACACCCAGCTCGCGCTGGAGGCGGTGCGCAGCCTGGAGGCGGTGGCGCAGGAGGACGCCCCGGCCACCGGTCCCGGCCAGGGCGCGCAGACGCGCACCGAACTGGCCTATGGACGCGCCCTGCGGTTCCTCGAGCGCTGCCAGAACCTGCAGGCAACCAACGACCAGCCCTGGGCCGGCAACGACGGCGGGTTCGTCTACCGCCCCGGCGAGAGCAAGGCCGGCGCCACCTCCGACGGCGGCCTGCGCAGCTACGGCGGCATGACCTACGCCGGCCTGAAGAGTATGATCTACGCCCGCCTGGACCGGGGCGACCCCCGCGTGCAGGCCGCCTATGAGTGGATCCGCCGGCACTGGAGCGTCACCGAGAACCCCGGCCTCGGCCGACAGGGGCTCTATTACTACTACCTCACCATGGCGAAGGCGCTGAACGCCTACGGCGTCGAGCGCATCACCGACCCGGAGGGCCGACCGCACGACTGGCGCCGCGAGCTCGTGCACCAGCTCCTGAGCGTGCAGAAGGGCGACGGTTCGTGGGTCAACACCAGCGGACGGTGGATGGAAACCGTCCCCGAGCTGGTGACCGCCTACGGCGTGCTGGCCATCGAACACGCCCTGGCCGGGTGGGACGGCGACGAAGTCTGAAGTACGGTTCCTCGTCTATCCTGCTTGTAGTGTCGCGGTCGTCATCCCCTTCGTAACCGTTCCCCGTTCTCTCGCTGGTTAGCGTTGCCACTGAATCTCCGCGTCCTCAGCGCCCTCTGCGGTTTCCTACGCGGTTGGCCGTAGTTCCCGTTATCCCACCATCGGCCGCTGTCGTTCTCTGTGTTCCCGCCCCAGCCGGGCAAACTCCCTGTTCTTCCAGGGTTCGCAGCCGAAGACTACTTCGGTGGAGTAGGCCCGTGTCTCCGTGGTGAAGGAACCGGCACCGAAGTGGTTCGCCTCAGCCGGAGAAGACGGCGGCGTTGTCGCGCATGACCTGCTCGGCCTGCTCGGATGTCAGGCCCGCCCCGCGCAGGATGCCCAGGGCGGTCT
>CAYFVS010000332.1:0-7266 GCA_964346565.1 uncultured candidatus Brocadiaceae bacterium
CTCCGCTTCGTCCAGGAACCCCTCGAAGCGGCGCCAGTACTCCGGGTTGAGCCGCGTCAGATCGTAGAGACCCCCCTCGCGCGCGAAGGGCCAGGCGTTGCCCTCGTCGCGGCTGGACATGGTGCAGCGCACGTAGTTGCCGCCCGCCTCCGCCAGTGCGTCGAGTTCCTGCACCAGCTCCGGCACCTGGAACAGGTTGTCCTCGCGCGACCCGCCCAGCAGCAGCACGGGCTCGCCGCCGTACTCCCAGTAGAAGGGGCTTCCCTCACAGACATCTATCCTGGCGGATCTTTGCGGCCCCACGGCCACAGCGCAAGCTCCCAGCAAAACGAGCAACGATGTCAACGTCATCCCGATCAAGGTGCCGCTGCCATGGCGCGGATTCTGCCGGACGCACCAGGGTTACGTCAACCGCCCCTGCAGTTCGCAGTGGCGGACGGGCTTGCCTATAATGCGCCCCGTGGTGAGCAATGAGCTTTGATGCGCCGGGAGACACCGCCGGTGAGAGAACGGGTTCAGATAGTGGTGCTGGATGACGACCCGACGGGCATCCAGACCGTGCACGGTTGCCTGCTGTTCACCGGCTGGGACGAAGGACTGCTCCGAGAGGGCTTCGAGCGCGGGGAGAGCTTCTTCTACGTCCTGACCAACACGCGCGCTTACGAGCCGGAGCGCGTGCGACGCATCGCCGGCGAGGTCGTAGCCAGCACACTGGCGGTCAACCGGGAGTTCGGCCGTCCGCTCATCTTCGTCAGCCGCTCGGATTCAACCCTGCGCAGTCACTTCCCCGTCGAGATAGACGTCATCTCAGCGGCAATGGAGGCGGCCGGCGCGTCCCTGGACGCCATCTTCCTGGTGCCCGCCTTCTTCGAGGGCGGGCGGCTGACCGCCGGTGACATTCACTACGTTCTTGAGGGTGAACGCCGGGTGCCGGCCTCCGAGACTGAGTATGCCCGCGACAGCGTCTTCGGCTACTCGACCTCGCATCTGCCGGGCTACATCGAGGAGAAGACCGGCGGCCGGGTCGGCGCGGGAGCCGTCCACACCGTCTCGCTGGACCTGTTGCGCGGCGCCGACCCGCAGCCGCTGCGGGAGATGCTGCGCGGCTTGGCCGGTGGCGACTTCGTTGTGGTCAACGCCGAATACTACGCCGACCTGGAGCGGTTTGCGGCAGAGGTGCTCCAGGCGGTCCGGGATGGGAAGCGGTTCGCGTTCCAGAGCGCCGCCTCCGTCGTGAAGGCCCTGGGCGGAGTGCCAGACAAGCCGCTCCTCGGCCCGGAGGTCGTGCAGGCGGACGGTCCCGGCCTGTTCATGGTCGGCTCCCACGTGCAGAAGACGACGAACCAGCTCCGCTTTCTGCTCGACTGCGACAGCGTTGCCGGCGTGGAGTTGCCCGTAGAGGAGGCGCTCCGGCGGGCTGGATCGGTCCGGGACGAACTGGTGGCGCAGGTTGACAGGCTGTGGCGAGAGGGGGCCACTCCGGCCGTGTTCACGTCACGCGAGGAACTGCTCCTCGACTCGAAGCAAGAGCGTCTCCGGGCCGGGCAGCGCATATCGGCCGTGCTCTCCGGCATCGTGGCCCGCCTGCCAAGCGCCCCCGCCTATCTTGTGGGCAAGGGCGGCATCACCGCGCACGACATCCTGGTGGATGGGCTGGCGGTCGAGAAGGCAGAGGTGCTGGGGCAGATCCTCCCGGGTGTGCCCGCCATTGCCGTGCCGCCGGGCGGCCGGTTCGGCGGCATGCCCTACGTCATCTTCCCCGGCAACGTCGGCGGCGAGGGCGCACTGAGGGAGGTCCACACGAAACTTCAGCGTAGGAGGGCCGGCGGATGAACCGGAGCAGCGAACTGCCGGCCCCGGCGTCCCTGTGGCAGCCGTTCCGTTCGGACACGACGCGGCGCGCTGATTGCCTGCCGCATCACGAGGACTACGCCGACCTGCTGCGCAACACGGAGATGCTGGCCTACCTGGTCCGCAGCTACACGGTTTACAGCATGACCTGCGCGGCGCTGGGGCATCCGGGGGGCAGCTTCAGCGAGGCGGAGTTCCTCGCGGCGCTGTTCAACTACGTGCTGCGCTTCGACGCAGACGCCCCGGCGTGGGACATGCGCGACGTGTTCTACTTGTCCAAGTGCCATGCCTGTCCGGCGCTCTACGTCGTGCTCGCCCTGTTCGGCTACTTCCCGTTGGGCGAGCTGGAGCGCTACGGCGCGTGGGACGGCTGTCTGGAGTCCCATCCCGACGCCAGCACGACACCGGGCGTCGAGATCAGCGGTGGTTCGCTGGGACAGATCCCGGGCGTGGCCGTCGGCCGGGCGCTGGGCATACGGCGCCGAGGGCCCACGCACAACGACCGGATGATCTACGTGCTGCTCGGTGACGGCGAGTGCAACGAGGGCGCCGTCTGGGAAGCGCTGATGGCCGCCGCGCACTACGGGCTGGACAACCTCGTGTTCGTCGTTGACCGTAACAAAGTCCAGGCCAAGGGGTTCGTCAGCCTGGACATGGACGTCGAACCCCTGGCGGAGAAGCTGGAGGCGTTCGGCTTGGATGTCACGGAAACGCGCAACGGCCACGACGTATCCGAGCTGGTGGACCTACTGACAGTGCTGCCGCAGCAGCGGAAGGGCCGCCCGCTGGCCGTCATACTCAACACCGTAAAGGGCAAGAAGGTGCGACAGTGCCAGTTCAACCCCAACTGGCACACCTCCGCACCGAGGAGCGTTGAGGCGGCCGGCGAATGGCTCCGGGAACTGTGGGAACAGGACGGCCGGCGGCTCGGCGTTCCGGATGCATTTCCGCACGCGCTGACCGAGGCCATCCAGATAGTGCTGCCGCTGCACGAGAACCCCGACCAGATCACCGAGCCCCAGGCGGGAGAGAGGAAGCCCATGGCCCAGTTCGTCATACCTGACCGCGCGACCACCAGGCAGATGCGCTACCAGATGGGCTTCGCGTTGGCCGACCTGGCGGCCGAGGACGAGCGCATCCTGGCCCTGGACGCCGACCTGCGCAGCTCGACCGGCCTGCACATCTTCGAGCACTTCCATCCCGACCGCCTCATCAAGGTGGGCATCGCCGAGCAGAACCTTATCTCCGTCGCCGCCGGGCTGGCCCAGGAGGGTTTCGTGCCGTTCCCCTGCACCTTCGATGCCTTCTGCCGCCGGTTCATGGACCAGCTCTACGTGTCGGTGGCCTACGGCAACCTGAACGTCAAGGTGCTGGGCGCCTACGTGGGCCTATTCACGGGCAAGGCGGGCGCCACCCATCAAAGCGACAAGGAGCTGGGCCTGCTGCTGCGCATACCCAACCTGCGCGTTATCGAGCCCGGCTGCAACCTCGAGATGGCTCAGGCACTGCGCGTGGCCGCCGAGACGCCTGGGCCTTTCTACCTGCGCATCGTGCGGTGCGAGGTCGAGCACAACGACCTGTGGGACGGTTGCCAGTTTCGCCTGGGGAAGGGCGTCACGGTGGTGGACGAGGGGACTGACGTCGGACTTGTCTGCAGCGGCTACATGATCAAAACCGCGAAGCTGGCGGCCGGCAAGCTCGCAGAGAGGGGCGTCAAGGCCCGCGTGGACCACCACCCCTCGCTGAAGCCGTTCGACCGGGAACTGCTGTACGACCTGGCCGCCAGAGTGCCGGCCATCGTCACCCTGGAGAATCACTGCACCAGCGGCGGCCTCTACTCCCTGGTAGCTGAGGTGCTGGCGGCCGTCGGAGCGGGCGTCCGCGTGGCGGCGATCGGGACCGACCCCGAGGACTTCATACACACCGGACACGTCAACGACCTGCTGCACCATCACCGGATGACGTCGGACCATGTGGTCGAGACGGCCCTGCGGACACTGGAGGAGGTGGAAGGCTGATGAGCAGGGCAGAGCTGCGAGCCCTCGACCTGTTCAGCATGTACATGCAGGTGACCGGCGTTCCCACGCTGGAGCCGGAGCCGGGCGACGATCCGCTGCTGTGTGGCAAGAAGCTGGGCATCGTGAACGGCGCATCGTGGATCGCCCTGTGGACCAACTACTTCGGCCGCCAGGCGCTGCCGGGGGTCAAGCTCATCAACGTGGGCAACGAGGCCATCCAGCTCAGCTTCATGCAGGCGCACGCCGCCGGCCGCCCCTGCCCGCCGAAGGAGAACATCGAGACGTTCGCCCGCTACGCCCGCGAGCTCGTGGACCTCTACGGAGTGGACGCTATCCTGGTGAGCTGCTCGACGATGAACCGGGCCACCGGCGCCGTGCGGGCGGCAGTGGCCGAGGACGGAGTGCCGGTGGTGCAGATAGACGAACCGATGATGGAGGAGGCCGTCAGCCGCGGGGGGCCGGTGCTGGTCGTGGCGACCCACGGGCCGACGGTGTGCAGCACGCAGGCGCTGCTCCAGGAGACGGCCGAACGGCTGGGGCGACAGGTCTCCCTGTGCGGCGCGACGGTCGAGCGGGCCTTCGAGCAACTGGGTGGGGGCGACATCGTAGGGCACAACGAGACCATCGCCGGGGCCATCCGACGCGCCTGCACCGAGCAGGAGGTGGACGTGGTCGTCCTGGCGCAGTTGAGCATGACCGTGTTCAAGCTGTCCTATCCGGACTGCCGGGGCGAGTTCGGCGTGGACGTGCTGACCAGCGGGGAGCTGGGGTTCCGCCGGGTGCGGCGCATCCTGCGCGGCGAACAGGCGGCATGACAGGGCAGGACGGTGCGCTTGACACCTCGATGCCAGGGGCGAAGAATACACGCGGGGCATTCTTTCGTCTTCTTGCCATTGTAGGGGGGGCAGACCATGTCCGAAGGGGAATGGACGAAGGTAGCAGATGAGGCGGAACTGCCGGCGGGCCGACCCGTCTCCGTCAAAGTGGGCAAGCAAAGCGTCTTGTTGGTCCGCCTGGGCGACCGGGTCCACGCCTGCGGGGGCAAGTGCACTCACTACGGCGGGCCGCTGACCGACGGACTACTGGTGGGCGGGACCATCGTGTGTCCGTGGCACAGCGCGCGGTTCGACGTCGCCACGGGCCGGATGGAGGCGCCCCCGGCGCTCGACCACGCCGGGCATTACCCGGTGAAGGTGGAGGATGGGGCGGTATATGTCGGCCCGAAGCAGACGCCAGAACCCGCTCAACGGCCG
Organism: uncultured candidatus Brocadiaceae bacterium; assembly: GCA_964346565.1. Lineage (GTDB taxonomy): Bacteria > Planctomycetota > Brocadiia > SM23-32 > SM23-32 > JAWOCH01. The sequence continues at coordinate 5,123 of CAYFVS010000332.1, forward strand.
GCGGACGACCGGACGTTCGTTATCCTGGGCGGCGGCGCTGGAGGGAACGCTGGCGCGGAGGCGTTGCGCGAGGAGGGCTTCAGCGGCCGCGTGGTGATGATAACCGCCGAGCAGCATGTGCCTTACGACCGGCCGACGCTGTCGAAGGAGTTCATGTCGGGCGAGGCCCCGGCCAAGTGGCTGTCGCTCCGGAGCGAGGAGTTCTATGACCGGCGTGACATCGAGCTGGTGATGGGCCGGCGCGTGGCCAAACTCGACCCCGAGGCGATGACGATCACGTTCGAGGACGGCGAAGAGCTGGCCTGCCACGCCGTCCTGCTGGCCAGCGGCGGCGTTCCGCGGACGCTGGACCTGCCGGGCGTGGACCGGAACGGCGTGTTCACGCTGCGCAGTCGCGCTGACGCCGAACGCATCGCGGAAGCGGCGGAGGACGCCGAAACCGTTGTGATACTCGGCGCCGGGTTCATTGGGATGGAGGTGGCCTCGTCCCTGCGCGAGCGGGGCCTGGAGGTGCACGTCGTCGCACCCGAACAGGTGCCCTTAGTGCGCGTCTTCGGGGAGGAGGTCGGCGCGTGGCTCCAGAAGCGGCACGAGGAGGACGGAGTCGTATTCCACCTGGGCACAACAGCCGCCCGGATCTCGGGTGACGAGGGCGTGGACGGCGTCGTGCTGGAGGACGGTGCCCAACTGGCGGCGGACCTCGTGCTGCTGGGCGTCGGCATCCGGCCGGCGGTCGAGTTTCTCGAAGGGACGGGGCTGGTCGTGGACGGCGCAGTGCCGGTAGACGAGACGCTGCAGACGCAGGCGCACGGCATCTACGCGGTGGGCGACATCGCAGTGGTGCCCGACCCGCGCTCCGGCGAGGGCTGCCGCGTGGAGCATTGGATAGTGGCCGAGCGGCAGGGCCGGCACGCGGCGCGGGCCATGCTGGGCCACGAAGCCCCCTACGAGGAGGTCCCGTTCTTCTGGACGCACCAGGCCGGCGTGTCGCTCAAGTACGTCGGCTACGCGCCGGAGTGGGACCGGGTCGTGTTCCGGGGCGACCTGCAGGACGGCAAGTTCCTCGCCGGCTACTGCGCAGAGGGCGTCCTGCGGGCGGCAGCCGGCGTGGGGAGGGGCACCGAGATACTGGCCGTGGCGGAGGCCATGCGCCGCGGCGGCCAGATCCCGCCGGACGCGTTCGCCGACGAGAACTGGGACTTGAGCAGATCGGTTTCGGAGGCATAGCGAGATCGACGTGCGGAGCGCGTTGACACGTCCGCCCGCCGTGGTAGAGTGCGCCGATGCCGGCCGAATACGCAGGACGGACAGCCCATGGAGATCATCCCCTACGAACCAAGACTCGCGCCCGAGGTGGCGCGCTTGTACAACCGAGCCGTTGCCCGTCTGCCGCACTGCCATCCCGTCGACGCCGAGCGGCTGGCCCGCCTTCTCGGAAGTGAGCGGGAGGCGGCGTCGGATCACGCCCCCTCAGACGAGGCCGCCTTTGTGGCGATGGCGGACGGGGAGGCCATCGGCTTCGTTGACACCACGGTGGGACGCCCCGGAGGATGGGGTGAGGGCACGCAGGGGGTGGTCCGTTTCCTCTACTACGTGCCTGGACGCCGGGCCGCCGGCCGTGCCCTGCTGGAAGCGGCCGAAGCGCAGCTTGCCCGGAAGGACTTGGGCCGCATCCAGGCATTTCCCCAGGAGCATCGCTATCCCTTCTACCACCTGCACGCGGCTTACCTTTCGGACCGGCTGGGCCACGTGGAGGGGTTGCTTGGAATGAGCGGGTACGAACGCGTCCGCGGGGAGGTCATACTCGACTGGCCGGGGTTCCGACCCGCCGTGCCGCCGCCCCCAGAGGCGTCCGTCGAGATCGATGTGACCTTCCCGGAGGGAGGGGGCGAACTGCCCGGCGTGGAGGTCCGGGCCTGGCTGGAGGGCGATGGCATCGGAGAGTGCGTCTGCTCGTCCTGCGGGGAGTACGCCCCCGACGCGGAAGCACAGCGATGGGTCGAAGTCGTCGGGCTGGGAGTGGAGGACAACCTGCGGGGACGGGGCTGGGGGCGTTACCTGCTGCTGCGGGCGCTCCGCGAGGCGCGAGGGACCGGCTATCGGAACGCTGCCATCAGCACCTGGTGGGGCAACCACCGCGCGCT
>CAYFVS010000333.1:0-3359 GCA_964346565.1 uncultured candidatus Brocadiaceae bacterium
CCCGGCCGCCAGAGCCCCGCGCCCCCAAGGCCGAAGACGCGGAGCAGGCCCGCATGCCCGACCTCGAGCAGCGCCTGGAGGCCATACGGGAGCTGACAGAACGACAGGACGAAGAGCGCACACTGATGAGCGGCATACTGGAGGCGCTGAACGGCGCGCTGATGGGGCACGTGCAGCAACGGGCGCAACAGGTCGCAAGCCGCCGTGCCGAGCAACATGAGCAGCCCGTGCCGGCCAGCCGGACGCAACGACGTCAAGATGTGCAGGCCGTGCGGGCGCTATTCCCGCTGGTGCGCGAGGTGGACCGGTGGAGAAGGCACTTCGCCGGACGGCTTCAAGCCGAGGCCGGCCCCGGGGGGAGACGCGACGTGCTGCGCTGCCTGGGCGAACTGCGGGAGCGTATGGTCCACGCGCTGAACGAACACCACGTCGAGCTAATCGAGAGCGTGGGCGCCATGGCCGCCGACGTGCATCGGGCGGGCAGTCCGTCGGCGGACGGCGGCCACGTCGAGGAGGCGGGCTTTCTCTATCGGCACGGCGGCCGGGCGGAGGTGCTCGAGCCGGCCCGGGTTGTGCTCAAGCCGACGCACGGCGGGGACAGCCGGGATTCGGCGGAGCCGGCAGCCAAAAAGCCCCGCCCCCGCTCCGCTTGAGAGGCGCCTGGATGGCGCTCAAGGGGGCTCTGAGCGTTTCCCGTTGCACGGCGCCTGACATGTTGCGCAGAATGGCGTCCCTCTATGGCGGCGTTCTGCGAAGGCGCTCCTTTTGCGGACCTGGGGGTCGCTCAGGGCCCGGTGTCGTGCGAACCCCCTGCTCACCATCGGGAGAGGGCCAACATGGACAGCACGGCTGACCGCAGCGCAGAGGGCAGCGTGCTTCCCGCGCTTGGGGTCCACCCCCGCGTCTTCCTGCCGTCCACCGCGCCGCCGTTCAACCTCTACGTGCGCACTGCGGACGACGGCAGGTTTCGCTTGTTCCACAAGGCCGGCCGCCCGGTCTACGCCAACACGTGGGACCAGCTCGACCAGGGCGGGTTCGACATGCTCTATGTGCACGGCGAGGACCGGGACCGATGCTTCGACTATGTCGAGGAGAACCTATCCAGCGTCATCGCGGAGGAGAGAGCCCCCGACCCCAACGCCGCGCGATGGACCTACCGGCTCGTCTGTCGCAGCATGGAGAACGTCCTGAGCCAGCCGGGGACCGCGGCGGCCTACCGCCGGCTGGAAGGCGTGCTGGCGCCCACGGTGCAGGCGCTGCGCCAGCGGCCCGGCATCGAGTGGGACATGCTCGACAGCGCCCCCCTCCACTATCGCACCCCCTGCCACTGCGTCAACGTGTGCGTGCTGCTGACGGCGTTTGCACTCCACGTCCTGGAGGTCCGAGACGACGCTACCCTCGCCCAGATCGCCCTGGGCGGCGCGCTGCACGACCTGGGCAAGATCATGGTGCCAGAGTCCATACTGAACAAACCCGATGAACTGACCCGAGGCGAGTTCGCCAAGATCACCCAGCACCCCCGCTTCGGCGCGGACCTGGCCCGGCCGTTCCTGCCTGACTCCAGCCTGGCCGAGATCATCATCTTCCAGCACCACGAGGACACCTGCGGCGGCGGGTATCCCGAGGGCCGAAGCGGCGATGACATACACCTGTTCGCAAGGGTCGCCCGCGTGGTCGACGTCTTCGACGCTATCACCACTCACCGCCCCTACGGCACCGCCCTCGACGAGTACCGCGCGCTGAACACCATGGTCAGCGAGATGCGCCGGCAGTTCGACATGGATGTCCTGCGCCGGTTCATCCGGTACGTCGGGGGCCAGTCCGCCGACGCCGTGCCCATCGCCATGCCCGTGGACCGGCCCACGGCCGAGCAGCCGCCGGACTCGGTCCTCCCCGTCGCCGAGGCGGAGGATGGTGAACACAAGCAGGAACCGCGGGTCGAGCTGCGCGCCGCGGACGAGCTGCAGTGGGCCGATGCGGATGAGGAAGCGCCTCTTGAGCTTCAGCCCGCGCACGGGGCCGAGCCGCCCGCCGAGGTGGAGCAGGCGCCCGGACCGACGCCACTCCCCGACGCCGCGCCCGGGACGACCCCGCTGCACGAACCGGCCAGACCCGGGCGCTCCGTCACGAGACCGCCGGCCGCCCTCGAAGAGGTGCTGGAGGAATGGCTTCGGGCCATACGCGACGTGCAGAGCGCCGGGCCCGATGACTCCGCGGCCATCAGCGGCCTGGTCAAGTCCCTGAACAACGCCCTGGAGACGGCACAGCGGCGCGCCGCCAGAGCGGAGACCCCCTCCGCCCGTTCCGCCCGTGAGGTCGAGGAGAAGCTGGTCAGAGGTCTGTTCCCGCTCATCTGGCAGTTGGATGAGTGGGAGGGTCGCTTCACCCCCATGCCCCACCAGGAGCCGGAGACCGCCGCCGCCTGTGCCGACGCGCGCTCCTGCCTCCGCGCGTTGCGGGAGAACCTGATGCAACTGCTGCTCGAACACAACGTCGAGCCTGTCCACGACGTTGATTCGCTCAGCCCCGAGGAGCGCCTGAACCTGGCCGAGCCTCCGCCCAGCGAGAACGGAGAAGCCTCCGGCCGCGTGAGGCGCGTCGGCTTCATCTACCACGATCCGGTCGAGGACGAGGGCGACACCCACCCCCCCAACAGCCGGCGCGCAGGGTAGATCACCCGTTCCCTGCGCCTGCCGTCTCCCCTCACTTGACAGCGCCGAGCCCTGCCGTTACACTTTTCCAGAAACCGTAGCACGCTTCGTCTGGTTCGGCTACGCCCCATCGGAGACACGACAATGCGCAGGACCGTGGCAGTGGCGCTGACCATCCTGCTATGCGGGCCGGCCGCCGGAACAGCGCTGGGGCATTTCCACACATACTGGCCCGACAGCCGGAACGGCTACGGCCGCCTGGACGAGCGCCTCAACTACCAGTACTTCTGGGGTCACCCCTACGAGAACATCATCTTCGATGCGCCGGCGCCCGAGCTGTACGCCGTCCCCCCCGACGGCGAGAAGGAACCCATCGAGCCCGAACCGGTTGAGATGGCAGACCCCGAGACGGGCAAGGCCCGCCGGGCGTTCACCTTCACTTACACGCCGCAGGCCCTGGGCGACACGTGGGTCGTGCTCGAGGCACCCGCCATCCTCATCGAGGAGGAGGGACAGGCCGTCCAGGACTACGCCAAGCAGTGCGTGCACGTGATGGTCGAGCAAGGGTGGGCGGAGCCGCTCGGCCTGCCCATCGAGGTGGTGCCCCTGACGCGGCCCTACGGGCTCGAGGAGGGCTTCGCCGTGACGGCGCGCGTTCTGCTGGACGGCAAGCCCCTGTCCGACGCCCCCGTGGAGATCGAGAAGCTC
>CAYFVS010000334.1:0-2011 GCA_964346565.1 uncultured candidatus Brocadiaceae bacterium
AGGATGGTGTCGGTCACGTCGTCGGCCCCGCCGAGGTAGCCGGCGTCGATGCCCACCTCCTGTATGCCGCTGCCGGTCAGGTCATAGAGAGTCACCGCGTCGGCCCCCCCGCCGAGCAGGAGGCTTACGTGCTCGATGCCGCTGAAGGTGAGCAGCTCAGCGCCGTCTATCGTCAGCAGGGCGCCGGTCCCGGTGGAAGCCATCTGGGCGGTGTTGGCCGCGCCGCTGAATGTGACGTTGAGTTCGTCCGGCACGGGGTTGTCTTCCTCGTCCAGGCCGTCGGGCCCGCCGGAGAGCGTGTCGCTGCCGTCTCCGAGCTTCCAGGCGAACTCGTCCGCCCCCGGCCCGCCGTACATCTCGTCGTCGCCCTTCTGGCCGTCGAGGATGTCATCGCCCTCGCCGCCGTCCAGGTAATCGTCGTCGGACCCGCCGCGCAACTCGTCGTTGCCGGCCCCGCCCAGGAGCGTGTCGGTGCCTCCGCCGCCGATCAGCACGTCGTCCCCCTCGCCGCCGTCGAGCACGTCATCCATGCTGCGGCCGCGGAGCTGGTCGTTGCCGGCGTCGCCGTAGATGTCGGCCCGGCCCTCGCCCAGGTAGAGGAGCTGGTCATTGCCCTCGCCGCCGTGCAGGACGGCGTCGGCCGTCACGCCGGGCAGCACGACGATGATGTCGTCGCCGGCGCCGCCCTCCGCCTCGATCAGGCTGACGTCGAAGAACTCCTCAACGCCGCCGCGGCCGGCCACCTGGACTCCCTCGCCCTGCTCAGGGTCTTCGAAGGGGCGCACGAACAGGATGTCCGCATCGGCGAAGGGGTCGCCCACGTCGGTGTTGAGCGTCAGCACGCCCGTGGCGGAGTCATAGGTGCCGAGGGGCGGCCAGGAGGTGGCTTCGGGACAGGAGAAGGAGAAGTCGAGCAGTGTCTCTTTGACCAGGTGCTCGCGCCATTCCCAGAGCTTGATCTCAATCTCGAAAAACCCGAAGTCCACGTTGATGCCCACCCACACGAACGCGTCCAGGCCGCCCCAGAGGGCGCCTTCGACGTCGAAGATGCACTCGATGCCCCGCCCCGCGTTCAGGGCCAGCTCGCTGGGCCGCACGCGGCCGTCTACGCGATCGTTGATGGGGTCAGGCACGTCAGCGATGTTGAAGCTGACGTCGCCGAAGACGCCGCCCCACACTCCGGCCCGCACGGTGACGATGAAGGAGATGTTGACCTCCATCGTCGCGCCCAGCTCCACCTCGACCCAGAACTCACGGGGGTCCGGGCCCGTGGGCAGGCCGTCACTGCCGATCTCCTGGTCCCACACGTAGAAGCCGTCCAGGATGTCGAGCCAGTTGTAGCTGGTTCTGTAGCGCGCCAGTCCGTACGTGTCGTAGCCGAACTTCAGGTCGGCGCCGACGGAGATGTGCCCACCTATCGTCGTGCCTATCGGCCCGAACAGGGGGATGAACTCCTCGAAGCCGATGCCGGCCTCCATGACCGGGAAGTCATAGAGGAACAGGCTCGCGTGCCGGTTGACGAAGAGGCCGAACGTCTCCAGCGGCTCCTCGAACAGCGGCAGGTGGATGCCGTCCTCATCGGAGGGGGTCACCGACGCGTAGAACGGCCCCTTGCCCATGCTGATGATGACCTCGGGGTCGAATACCTGCTCGTAGAGGGTCTGCGAGTCCGCCAGCGCGTCCGGGTTGCCGCTGTAGTCGGCGATGACCGGATTGGGCTCCCGCGGGTCGGACAGCACAAACCAGCCCATGTCCACGAAGGCTCCCTCCAGGGAGCCCGACTCGGGAACGTGGATGCTGTTCAGCGCGTCTATGGCGTCCACGAAGTCCTGCACGGTCTCCCCGCCGATCAGCTCCGCCAGTGTGGCCGGCCCGCCCAGGTCGCTGATGACCGGCAGATTCGTGTTCAGCACGTTCACCACGGGCTGGAGCGGCTTTGTCACGCTCTGCACCCGGGAGATGATGTCGCCGGCGAAGCCGCCGAAGAAGGAATCCAGGTCGAGCTGGACCT
>CAYFVS010000335.1:0-5041 GCA_964346565.1 uncultured candidatus Brocadiaceae bacterium
TGCTGGAACTGCTGCGCGGGCGGCCCGGCGACCTGCTGGAGGAGCACGGAATACCCGTGGACCAGATCGCCGAACTCGCCGAGAACCTGCGGGCCGCCGGCCCAATGGAGATCGCGCACGTTCGGCACGGAGACACGACCGTGGAGGTCCGCGTCGAGTAGGGCCGGCACGGGCGGTCACAGGAAGGGAGAGACACATGTACGCTGCACTGAGCATTGGCGTTGCCGTCGTAGTCGTGATAGGTCTGGGCCTGTTTGGGCTCGGGCCCGAGGGCTGCCTGCACTCGGGTCTTGTTTCCTTCGAGCGCACCGAGCATCTGTCGGCGCCGATGGCCCCCGGCGGAGAATTCGCAACCGAGCTTACCAACGGCTCCATCGCCGTCACCGCCGGCGACGCAGAAGGATGCCGCGTGGTCGCCGCGGTCAGGGCCAGGGCCGCTACCGAGGAGCTGGCCCGCGAGTACGCGGAGAACACCGCTGTGTCGCTCGTGCCTGCGGACGGGCGTCTGCTCGTCCAGGTCGAGCAGCCCAGGGTCGCCCCACAGGGCAACGTGAGCGTGGATCTGAGGGTCGAGGTGCCCGAGGAGACGAACCTGGACCTGCGCACTCAGAACGGGCCGGTGGAGGTCTCCGGCATCCGCGGGCAGGTAGATGCCACCACCCGCAACGGGCAGATCTCCGTCAGCGATACAGCCGGTCCGTTGACACTGCGCAGCACCAACGGCCCTCTGGTCGCCAGCGGCATCGCCGGCGATGCCGACCTGTCAACGCGGAACGGCTTCGTGACGGTGACCTACCAGCCTGAGGCGCCCTCGCCGGAACGGATCCTGCTCTGGACCCAGAACGGCAATGTCGAGCTGACGCCGCCCCGCGAGCTGTCCGCACAGGTTGAAATGCACACGAGGAACGGGCGGGTGCGCTGCGACGTGCCCATTCAGCTTTCGCGCTCCGAACGGCGGCACGCCGAGGGGGTGGTTGGCTCCGGCGAGGGCCGGGTGAGCCTGACCACCACCAACGGCTCGGTTCGCCTGCTCGCCCCGTAGGCATGGGGCAGGGCGCCGCCTGCGGGCTCAGGCCCTGCGCGGCAGACGCAACTCGTAGACGGCGTCCTGCCCATGTTCGCTGACTCTGGTGAAGCCGAGGCTGCCGTAGAACGCGGCCGTGCGGCGGTTCCACTGCGGTGTTTCGACCGTCCAGCGCGTGGCATCGGGGTAGGCGGCGAACGCCAGCTCGAATGCACGCCTGCCGATGCTCTGCCGGTGGTGCTGTGGCTCGACCCAGATGCCGACGCACTCGCAGTGGTGCGCACCGCTCCGGGCTACCAGCAGGGCTCCCACGATCCGCCCGTCCAGCAGGATCTTGTAGTAGTCGCAGTGCTTCATGAACTCGGCCTGCCGCCTGGGGGAGTCGTAGCCCGGCGGGCCGGACTCGGGGCGGCCGCCGTAATCCACGTCCGTATGGAAGGCCCGCACGGCGATCTCGGAGAGCGTCGCCGCGTCCTCCTCCCGCGCCTGCTCGAGTCTCACGTCGCCCACTGCCATGCCGCGTCCGATCCTCCTTCGGGTCATCCGTTCCCCGGGCCGCCCGCCCGGCCCAGACCAGTATAGCACGGTGGCACAGGGCCTCCTCCGACAGGGGACCGCACCTGCCGAGCGCCTCGGGCTGTTGCACTGCGCGTGCCCTTCTTCCCCTGTTCGCCCGGGCCGTTGACGCGCAGCGCACGCGTGGTTATTATGTGAGCACTCAATCACGGAATCACCGAAAGGAACGGCTGATGGAGCAGAGCGAGGCGCGGCTCTACGAGATGCAGGCGGAGGTGCTGAAGGCATTGGCCCACCCGATCCGGCTGGCGATTGCGGATGCACTGCGCGCGGGGGAGATGTGTGTCTGCGACATCGCCGAGGAGGTCGGCGCTGAGCGGTCAAACGTCTCCCGCCACCTGGGCGTCATGGTGGGGGCGGGCGTCCTGGAGTCCCGCAAGGACGGCGTGCGCGCGCTCTACCGGCTGCGGACGCCCTGCGTGTTGAACTTCTTCTCCTGCGTCGGGCGGGTGCTGCGGGAGAGGGTGCGGGCGGAGGCGGAGGCCCTGGAGGGCCTCTGAGCGGGGGCATGAAGCTGAAGGACGAGTGGAAGAAACTGGCGCTGATCCTTGCTGTCTTCCTGGCGTGCTTCTTCCTGCCGGTGGATGAGCCGCGGTTCCGCGGAGCCCTGATGGAGGCGCTGCACCTGGCGCGCTCCTACGCCCGCGAGCACGTGGTCTTGTGCCTGGTGCCGGCCTTCTTCATCGCCGGGGCTATCGCTGTCTTCGTTAGCCAGGCATCCGTGATGAAGTACCTCGGCGCGAACGCGAACAAAGTGCTGGCCTACGGCGTCGCATCAGTGTCGGGCACGATCCTGGCCGTCTGTTCCTGTACGGTGCTGCCGCTGTTCGCGGGCATCTGCCGCATGGGCGCAGGGCTCGGCCCTGCAACGGCGTTCCTCTACAGCGGGCCGGCCATCAACGTGCTGGCCATCGTGCTGACCGCGCGCGTGCTGGGCCTGGAGCTGGGGCTGGCGCGGGCCGTGGGCGCCGTCCTGTTCAGCATTGTCATCGGCCTGTTGATGCACCTTATCTTCCTGAAAGAGGAACTCGAGAAGGCGAACGGGCAGGCGGCGATGCCGGAGCCGGAGGTCAGCCGCCCGCTCTGGCAGAACGTCCTGTATTTCGCCTCGATGGTGGGCGTGCTGGTCTTCGCCAACTGGGGCGAGCCGGCCGAAGCGACGGGCCTGTGGCACGCCATCTACTCCGCCAAGTGGCTGGTCACATGCGGTTTCGCCGTGGCGTTCGCTATGATCCTTTTCCTCTGGTTCGGGTTGAAGCTCTGGAAGCTCGCGGCCGCCGCCGTGCCGACGGCACTGGTGGCGCTGCTGTTCCCTCACGAGGCGATGATCCCGTTTGCCGTGGGCGTGGCGGGGCTGGTGGCTGTCACCGGCACAAGCCGCGGAGAGACGCGGGACTGGCTTGACCAGACCTGGGGCTTTGCCAAGCAGATCCTGCCGTTGCTGCTGATCGGCGTGCTGATCGCCGGGGCCCTGCTGGGGCGGCCAGGCGACGAAGGTCTCATACCGTCCGGCTGGATCGAGGGCGCCGTGGGCGGCAACTCCGTCTGGTCCAACTTCTGCGCCTCCGTGGCCGGCGCGTTCATGTACTTTGCCACGCTCACCGAGGTGCCTATCCTCCAGGGCCTCATCGGGGCGGGCATGGGCAAAGGCCCGGCGCTTGCGCTGCTGCTGGCCGGGCCGGCCCTCAGCCTGCCCAACATGCTGGTGATCCGCAGCGTGATCGGCACGAAGAAGGCACTGGTTTACGTCTCGTTGGTCGTCGTCATGGCCACCATCAGTGGAATGGTTTACGGAGCGGTGTTTGGGTAAGCAGTCAACAGACGCGCCTGAGTCAGTGGGGCGCAGGCTGACCACGTTTGCAGCGCGTAAGGAGTTCGAGAAGGCGATTCAAACGCTCGACCGGCTTGGGTTGTCCTACGAGATCATCGAGCCTGAGCCGGGTTACGGGCGGGTGGGCGAGCCGGCACTGATTACGGATGGCGAGGCGCGGATGGCCTTTGCCAGAGCGGCGGGAGACATCGTCTGCGCGGGCTGGGTGGATTACCAGCCGCCACAGATCGACGTGCCCCAGGAGCCACCGGCGGGGGTCGAGCAGGACGTATTCGGCCGGGCAGCCGTCGTGGTGCTGGCGCCGTGCGTGGCGGACGAGACCAGGATCCGCATCGTCGCCCACATGTCGGGCGACCTGACGGAGGTCTTCCCTTACCTGAACACCGAGATGAAGCACGCCAGCTACAACGTGCAGGGGCCGACGTTCACGTTTATGGACGGCTACCGGATGGTGTCGGCGTATCCGCGCCGCATCGCCGTGGCGAAGGCGGATGAGATCGTGGACGCCTGGCGCGTGCTGGAGGAACTGCGGTGCCGCGCAAATGAAACCTGGGCCCGCCGCGGGGACATTGAGCCGTCTTACGAACGACGCGAGAAACCGCCGGCCCTGGAGATCTACAAGCGGCTGCCCGGCACCAACTGCGGCCGATGCGGAGAGCCGACGTGCCTGGCCTTTGCGGTCAAGCTGCACGCCGGAGAGGCAGGGCCCTCTGAGTGCCGGCCCGTCTTCGAGGGCGACTACCAGCACATGAAGGAGGCCCTGGAGCAGATTGCCTCAGGGCTCGGACTGACGAGTTAACCTTCCTGTTTCACAGGGGGAAGCACAGATGAAGCTCCAGATACTGGGCACAGGCTGTCCGAAGTGCAAGAAGCTGACGGACAATGCCGAGGCCGCCGCACAGGCGCTCGGCGTGGACTACGAGTTGGAGAAGGTCACCGAAGTCAGTAGGATCATGGAGTTCGGCGTCATGGTGACGCCGGCCCTTGTCGTGGACGGCGAGGTGAAGACGACCGGCAAGGTGCTGTCGGTGGATCAGATCAAGGACCTGCTGGGCTGAGCTGACCTGTCGCACGGGCAACGGGAGGAAGACGTGCAGAACCAGGAGGGCGAGGAGGAACGCTTCGAGAAGTCGGGAGGCATTTCCGAGCTGGACGCGCCGGAGTACGAGCCGTCGGAAGCCAGCGGCGGGCCGCGCGTCGCCTGGTGGAAGGCCGGCGTGGTGCTGGTCCTGATTGCGGCCGTGCTGGTGGTGCTGGCCCTCAAGAACGCCGGGTCAGCCGCCCCGCCCCAGGAGCCCCCGGAGGCCGCAGAGGCGCCCTCCCCGCCGGAGCCCGAGACCTACGAGGTCGAGGCCGATACGGTGCTGGCGACCGTCAACGGCCAGGACATTATGCTGGCGGAGCTGAACCGGGTGCTGGAGGGCGCACCCGAGCAGGTGCGGACCAGGTTCGAGAACCGCCCGCACATGCTGCTCGACCAGCTCGTGCAGCACGAGCTGCTGATCCAGCAGGCGGGCCAGGCCGACCCGGCCGCAGTGCAGGAGCTGCTCGAGCGAGAGGTGTTCTCCGAGGTGGAGGTCACCGACGATGACCTGCGCGCGCTCTACGAG
>CAYFVS010000336.1:0-3418 GCA_964346565.1 uncultured candidatus Brocadiaceae bacterium
GACGGCGTTGGTCCGCCAGCCGCCCGGCGGCGAGTTGACGGCCGGTCCGGCGTAGCGCGGGCGGTACTGCTTCCTGCCCGCCTCACCGCCCTCGACGGCGACCAGCTCGGCCGGGTAGAACTTGCCTAACGCGCCGATGCTGCCGTGAGCAAACGCCTTGAACCGCACCTGCATGCCGCCCGGCTGTTCGGGGTCCAGCCCGGTGAATCGCCACCACAGTCGGCCGCCGGGAGGCGCAGTCTGTATCTGCCGCCAGTGTTCCCGCAGAAGCTCCACCCTGTAGCTGTGCACCGCAATCGCCGTCCTCTGCCGGGCGTGCCACTCCTGGACTTGCTGCTCCATCTCCTCGGTGAACGGCGGGGGCGGGATGGTCACAGAGCGCCGCGCGATGAACACTTTCTCCGCCAGCTCCGCGCGTTCCTTCTCGCTCCGCGCAATCTGTTCGGCGGTCATCCGGCTGTAATCGGGCGGGCGGGTCAAGTACATCACCAGTCCCAGCGCGGAGGCAGCCATCACCGACAGGGCCGCCGTGCACAACACGATGACGCCCAGCCACTTGCCCATCAGGAACTGCCACCGCCGCATGGGCTTGGTGTCGGTAATGTGCACTTCCTTGCGCTCCACCTCGCCGCAGATGCTGGCGGTGGTCAGGAATACGGCCACCAGCGACAGAAGCACCAGGGCCAGGCACAGCGAGTAGAGCAACACCAACTGCACCTGGCTGACCAGGCTGCCCTCCGTCTGCAGAAGGAACGGCAGCGACGGGATGAGCACCAGCACGAACAACACCAGCACGACCACGATCCTGCGGTGCAGCGCCTCCTGGATCATCTTGCGGCCCACGGCCCAGATGGGCGTCCAGTTGCGCGCTATCAGGTAGACCAACACGCCCACTCCTGCCGCCAGGACGACCGCAGCCAGCACGGTCCAGCGGTCCACCCACAGCGCCCGCGTGTAGTCCGCCGGGGCGGCGGCCAGCGACGCCGCCTGGCGGTAGAGGGCCAGCACCAGCAGAACCACCAGCGGCAGGAGGCCCAACAGGAAGAACCCCAGCAGCAGCTCCGGCAGACGGTTCTTCAGGCCGTACCACAGTTTACGTATCGTCCTGGTCATCAGCCTCGTGCTCTTCGCTTTCCTCGCTGTCGTCAAGCAGTTCGTGCAGCACCTGCTCGTCCACCGCCATGCTCCCGGGGGCGGCCTCCTCGACCTGTTCGGGCGGCTCGTCAGCGGTGCCCGATGCCGGCCGGCCGACCAGCTCGTCTATCAGCTCGGTGTTCCGACCCATGAGCGGGGCGGCCTGGCGGAGAGTTTCCTGCTCGGCAGCCTGCTCGTCCTGCCGGGCGGCGGCCACCAGTTCCTCCAGCACCCGTTCGGCGGCCCCTGCCTCTTTACCCAAGAAATCAGCCGTCCCCGCACCGGCCTCGGCGCCCGCCGTGGCCAGACGCTCCTTCCGGGCGGCGCGAACCACCTCCAGGAAAAGCTCCTCCAGCCGTCGGGTGGGTGAGCTGACCTCCACCTGCGCCGCCGAACCTACGGAGCTGTGGATCAACGCGCGCACTTGCGCCACCACTTCCTCTGTCAGACGCGGCACGCGTATCTGCGTCAACTCCTCGGCGGTCAGCATCTCGCTGACCGACCCCAGCGCGCGTTGTCTGCCGCCGTAGAGGATGCAGATACGGTCGCAGATCTCCTCCACATCCGCCAGCAGGTGACTGCACAGGAAGATGGTCTTGCCTCGATCGCGCAAAGTCAGTATCAGGTCCTTCATCTCGCGGGCCCCGATCGGGTCCAACCCGGTCGTGGGCTCGTCCAGGATCAGCAGGTCGGGGTCATTCAGCAGCGACTGCGCCAGGCCGATGCGCCGGGCCATGCCCTTCGAGTACTCCCCGATGGGGCGCTTGCGGGCCCGGTTCAGCCCCACCATCTCGATCAGCGAGTCCGTGCGACGGCGGCGCTCGGCCCGGGACAAACCGAACAGCCGGCCGAAGAAGTCCAGCGTCTCCTCGGCGTTCAGGTAGGAGTAGAGGTGGGACTCCTCCGGCATGTAGCCGATCCGCTGCTTGACACTCACGTTGCGCGGGCTCCTGCCGAACAGGCGGACCGCGCCCCTGGTGGGGAAAAGCAGCCCCAGCACGATGCGCACCGTGGTGGTCTTGCCCGATCCGTTCGGCCCCAGCAGGCCGAAGACCTCGCCTTGCTCGACCTCCAGGTTCAGGCTGTCGAGGGCCTTGACGCGGTCGCGCCCCCAGAAGCCCCGGAAAACCTTGGTCAGCTCAACGACCTCCAGGATGGCGTTGTTCGTTTCGCTCGGCATCTCGCTCCTCTCACGTCGCTACGGGCGCCGGCCTGCTTTCGTCAATGGGAGTGCCGGAGTAAGGGGCCAGGTTCTCGCCGAACCGGACCAGTCGCGCGCTGTTGAATATCACGATGAACGAACCCACGTTGTGCAGAACCGCGGCCACCACGGGGTCCAGGTATTTCATGCTGGCCAGCAACATGCCGCCCACCACGAAGACGGCGGCGAACACCAGGTTCTGTATGATGACCCGGCGCAGCCGGCGCGACAGCCGCACCAGGAAGGGCAACCGCCCCAGGTCGTCCGTCATCAGCGCGATGGAGGCGCTGTTGATGGCCACGTCGCTGCCGGCGGCACCCATGGCAATGCCCAGGTCGCCGGCGGCCAGCGCGGGCGCGTCGTTGACGCCGTCGCCGACCACGGCCACCATGTGTCCCTCGTCGCGCAGCATCTCGACCAGGCGCAGCTTCTGCTCCGGCAGGCATTCTCCCTGCACGTCGGTGCAGCCCAGTTCGCCGGCCACTTTCTTGGCCACCGGCCAGCGGTCGCCGGTCAGCAGGGACAGCCGCTTCACGCCCAGCTCCCGCAGCTCGCCGGTGCACTCCTGGGCCTCGGGGCGCGTCTTGTCTTCCAGCCCGACCCAGCCGATGCACTGGCCGTCCTTGGCTACGTAGAGCATGCTCATGCCGCCGACGCTGGCGCCTTCCTTCTGCTGGTTGCGCACGGCCGACAGGTCCAGGCCAGCTTCCTCCAGGAAGCTGGCGCGTCCGATGACCACCTCGCTTTCGCCTACCTTGCCGACAACGCCCTTGCCCGGCGTCTCGCGGAAGTCACGCACGTCTTTCAGCGGCAGGTTGGCCCTCTCGGCCACGCGGCAGACGGCCTGGGCGACCGGGTGGCGGGAGTTCTGCTCGACGCTGGCCGCCGCCTCCAGCAGCTCCACTCCGTCCACGCCCTCCGCCGGGGCCATGCGGGTGACGGTGAGGGCGCCGGTGGTCAGCGTTCCCGTCTTGTCGAAGACCATCGCCGTCAAGTCCCCGGCCGCCTCCAGATGTCCCACGTTCTTTATCAGGATGCCCAGGCGGGCCGCGGCCGACAGGCCGGCCACCATGGCCGTCGGCG
>CAYFVS010000337.1:0-2690 GCA_964346565.1 uncultured candidatus Brocadiaceae bacterium
TCAGCGGCACCGACAGCTTCCCCTACGTTGCCGGCGACGGCACCGGCCAGAGCGACCAGGCCACCGTTACCATCACCGTAACCGGCGTCAACGACGCGCCCAGCGCGCAGGACGACTCCTACAGCACGCCGGTGGACGAGGCGCTGGTGATAGGCGCGCCGGGCGTGCTGGGCAATGACAGCGATCCGGATGGCGATGCGCTGACGGCCGCCGGGGACACGCCGGTCGCTCATGGCACGCTGGACTTCAGCGCCGACGGCTCCTTCACCTACGCGCCGGACGCCGGTTGGACGGGCACCGATCAGTTCCACTACCACGCCAACGACGGCACCGCCGACAGCAACGTGGCCACCGTCAGCATCACGGTCTACGAGCTGGCCGACCAGGTGAGCATGGAAGTCGGCAACGTCAGCAATGTGGGCGGCACGTGGAAGACGGTCAGCCTGCAGGGCAGCTACATCTCACCGGTGGTGGTCTGCACGGCGGGCTACGACAACAACGCCGCGTCGGTCGTGCCGCGCGTCAGGAGCGCCGACACGAATTCCTTCGAGGTCAAGCTCCAGGTGCCTGCCGGCGGTTCGGTCAACCCCGAGACGGTGCATTACATGGTTGTCGAGGAGGGGGCGTGGCAGGTTGACGGCGTCTCGATCGAGGCCGCCCGAGTCATCTCCGACGGCGTGAATCACCTGGGCCGCTGGGCGCTCAGCGAGATGGAGCATTACAGTTACCGGCAGTCCTACACCAACCCCGTCGTGCTGGGTCAGGTCATGACTGCCAACGACGCCGACTGGTCGGTGTTCTGGTCCTGCGGCAGCGATCGCCAGCAACCGCCCAGCTCGGGCGTTTGCTACGTGGGCAAGCACGTGGGCGAAGATCCCGACACGACGCGCGCCGCGGAGACACTGGGTGTGATCGTCATCGAGCAGGGCAGCGGCGAGCTGGCCGGCGCACCCTACGAGGCGGCCCTCGGCGCGGACAGCGTCCGCGGCGTCAGCAACTGGCCGCCGTTCACCTACGGGCTGAGCGCCTTCTCCTCGGCGCCGCAGGTGGGCATCGCCGTCCAGGAAGCCATGGACGGCCCCGACGGCGCCTGGGCAGTGCTCTACGGGGATAACCCGCTCAGCAGCAGCTCGATGGACCTGGTCGTCCTGGAGGATGAGGTCGCCGACAGCGAACGCAGCCACACCTACGAGCAGGTGGGCTACGCTGTGTTCGGCTCCACCTTCCTGCACACCGACCTGCCCACCGCCGTGGACGACCACTACCACGTGGACGCGGACTCTGCCCTGACCGTCCCCGCGCCCGGCGTGCTGGAGAACGACAGCGACCCGAACGGCGATCCGCTGACCGCCGTCCTGGTCGAGGACGTCACCGACGGCACTCTGACTCTGAACGCCGACGGCTCGTTCGATTACACGCCCGACGGCGGGTTCACCGGCTACGACTCGTTCACCTACGTGGCCAATGACGGCTCCGGTAACAGCCCCCCGGCCACGGTGACCCTGGAGGTCAGCCCGCGCGCGGCCAGCCTGTCCCTGGAGACCGGCACAGTCCAGTTCGTGGGCGCCAACTGGACCACGGTGAACCTGAGCCGGACTTACGTCAGCCCGGTCGTGGTCTGCGCGAACGGCTACGAGCGGAACGTGATACCGGTAGTCACGCGGGTGCGGAACGTGAGTTCCAGCTCCTTCCAGGTGCGGATACAGAACCCCTCCGGCGCGCCCGTCTCCGCCGAGAACGTCCACTACATGGTGGTCGAGGCCGGCGCCTGGCAACTGCCCGACGGGCGCAACATCGAGGCGGCCAGGGTGCTCTCGGACGGCACCAACAACGCCGACAACTGGGACCTCGGCTTCACGGAGGACTACACCTATCAGCAGTCCTACACGAACCCGGTTGTGCTGGGCCAGGTGATGACGGCCAGCGACGCGAACTGGTCAGCTTTCTGGTCCTGCGACGGCCGGGTCAAGCACGCGCCCTCTGCCTCCGCCTGCTACGTGGGCAAGCACGTCGGGGAGGACACGGTGACCTCACGGGCCGCCGAGACGCTCGGCGTCATCGTCATCGAGCAGGGCAGCGGTACGCTGGAGGGCGCCCCTTACGAGACGGCCCTGGGTGCCTCTTCGGTGTGCGGCGTTGTCGACGCGCCGCCTTACACCTACGGCCTGAGCGCCTTCAGCTCCGATCCCGCCGCCGCCGTCGTGACCATGGCCGGCATGAACGGAGCCAACGGCGCCTGGGCTGTGCTCTACGGCGCGGACCCGGTGACGCAGAGCGCGTTGGACCTGGCCGTAGACGAAGACCAGATCGGCGACTCCGAACGGACCCACATCAACGAGGAGGTCGCCTACATGGTCTTCGGTTCGCACGTCGTCCACTCGGCCGGCGTGAAAGCCATGGCCGCCGAAAGCGGCTCGACGGGGCAGGAGGGAGGCGCCTCCGAAGGCGAGGACCTGCTGCAGAGCGCCGGCACGGAGCCGAGCTCGGCTGACGAGCCGACGACGGCCGGCGCCGATGAGGGCGGCGCGGACGACCTGAGCCCGCCGGTGGTCCAGATCACCAGTGTGCGCGCGACCGGTGAGCCCGCCATGCTCCTGGTCGAGGGCACCGCAAGCGACCTTGGCGCAGTGAGTGCCGTCTGGGTCAATGGCGTGCTGGCCACCGCCACCTCCGGCGGCTACGCCACCTGG
>CAYFVS010000338.1:0-7775 GCA_964346565.1 uncultured candidatus Brocadiaceae bacterium
TGCCGTGCGGACACGCGCGCGCTGATAAGGTCGGGCAGCAGCGGACTGAACACGCTGTCCTCTCGGCGATCAACCAGGTGGACGGCCAGCCCCGGCGGCCCATGCCTCGCCAGCTCCCCCAGCGCCGCCAGCCCGGCAAAGCCCCCGCCCAGGATGGCGATCCGCTCGTGCACCTGTGCACCTCGGGCCGGATCAGCACGAAAGCGCCGCCTCTCACCCCCTGATCATTGTCCCGGCCGGCGGGGCAGAATCAAGTGCGCGCGGCGCGTCGGCAGGACCGTGGCGCTCAGCCCGTCGGCCGGCTGCGCGCGAAAAGTGCTTGCTGCACGGCCTGTTTGATGCCGCTGCCGCGCAGCTTCGTGGCAACGATGGCGCCTTCGGGGCCAATCAGGAAGATGGCCGGAATGCCGCGCACGCCGAACCTGTCGGGCACCTGCGTGGCGCGCCAGTCCCCCAGGAAGCCCTGCACCCACTCCATGCCGTTCTCCTCAGCGTAGGCACGGGGCTTGTCCTCGTCCCGGTCGAGGCTGAGGCTGATTATGGCGAAGTCGTCGCGGCCGCCGAACTCCTCCCAGACCTCCATCAGGTAAGGCGTCTCCCCGAGGCAAGGGCCGCACCAGGTGGCCCAGAAGTCCAGCAGGACGTACTTCCCGCGGAAGTCGGACAGCTTCATCTGCTCGCCGTCCAGGGTCTCGAAGGAGAAGTCGGGCGCCTTCTCGCCGGCCTCCAGACGCGGGCGAACCACCGCCTCCAGCTCGCCGAGGTCCACCGGTCGGTCCCCCTGCTCCACCGTGACGGTCACGTTCACGTCGGCCAACGGGTCGCCCGGGCCACAGGTGCCCCGTTCGGGGGGTTCGAGGAGGCTGATGCGGAGGCGATAGTCGCCGGGGGGGACGTCTTCGGCGCGGAAGCTGCCGTCCGGCTGAACCTCCACGTGATAGAGGCCATGGTGCTGCTGGCGGTAGGCACGACCTTCTTCGGTGTGCTGCCATTCCGCGTACCACTGGTGCCTCCTCTCCTGCGCCCAGTCCTTGTACCCCTCGGGCAGCGGCAACGAGGGTCGGTCGCGACTCAGGTTCCCGCGGAAGTCCACCTCGGAGAAGTCAAAGTTGGCCTCCTCGGGGAGCATGAGCTTCCCCACGACCGGCCGGCCCCCGCCCCCCAGGGTCACGGTCGCCGTCTCCCCGGGCTCCATGAACGCCAGCTCGTGATGGCTGTAAGCGGTCCTCGTTCGACTGATCTCGATGGCCAGAGCGACTCCGGCCTCGCCGGGCCTGACTTGCTCGAATGCGAACCGACCCTCCGCATCCGCATGGGTCGAGTGGCTGAAAGACACTTGGGGTGCGCCCGGTCGGCGCGGCTGAATCGTGTGCTCGAAGAGATGGACTTCGCACTCGGGGAAGGGCCCGTCTCCGCGCATAGCGCGTCCCTGGACACGACTCCAGGGCTCCAGCGACACAGTCCCCTCCGCCGGCAGCTCATCGCTGTGGACCTGTCCGTAGCCGGACTCATGCAGGACCACTATGATGAACTCCTCGGTCTGGGGCGGGAACGAGAACCGGCCGCCGGCGTCCGTCTCCACGACGGGGGACCCCTCGTGGTACCCGATCTCAGCGTTCTCCACCTGGATCCAGTGCCCCGTGCGCACCAGCGCGCACCGGGCGCCCACCGCCGGCTCGCCGTCGGGCCGTAACACCACCCCTTCGACGTTCGCGCCGGTCTCCAGCTCGAAGTCGCAAACCAACTCCCCTTCGTCATCCTTGAACACGCGCGAGAGAGCCGGTTTGTAACCCGGGGCTTCGATGCGCACGGCATGGCCGAAGCGGGGATAGGTGAACCTGAGGGTGTACTGCCCGTTGGCACCCGCTGTCGCCGCCTCTTGATCCCAGAATGTAGGCCTTTCGGCGTCCCACTGGATGCCCGGGATAACGGTGAACTCGGAGATGGGTTCGCCGGTGCGGGCGTCGGTCACGGTGCCGCTGACCTCGAGCTCGCCGTGCATCTCGATGACGTATTCCTCTTCGCGCGCGGTCAGGCTCAGGTCGCGCTTGCTCATGTATCCCTTCTTGTAGACGCCGAACATCACGGCGTCGGCCGGCGCGCTGGTCCACTCGAACCGGCCCTCCTCGCCGGTCCGGCCGCTCCAGAGCCTGGGCCGGTAGCGGCGCCACGTGTCAGCAACGACACCGGCGCCCTCCACAGGCCTGCCGTCGGGCCCGACGACCCGCCCGCGGATGCTGTGGCCCTGCTCCAGCCGGAAGGTAAGGGGGGCGGTCTCCGCGCTGACCTTCACGTTCTGCATGTCCGGGGCGTAGCCCTCGGCCTGGACAGTGACGAACTGCATGGTGGGGCTGACGACGTCGAAGCGGAAGCGCCCCTGTCGGTCCGTCTCTGTGGACGGCTCCTTCGGGCTGCCAAAGCGGTCCTCCGCCAGCATAACCCTGGCAATCGGGATGGGCTTGCCCGCTGCGTCTGTGACCCGGCCCGTCAGGGTATAGCCGCGCTCCAGCACGGTCACGTGCTCCATGTCGCGCAGTTCGTCGGCGTCGACAAACAGGTAGTAGGGCAGTTCAGGGTAGTCTGGATGGCTCACGTGTATGGACAGCTCGGCGGCTTCAGCGGGGGCCCCATTGGCGCGCCAGCGGCCCTGCTCGTCGGCGTTCAAGCCCTCCTTGCGGAAGTAGTCCTGCGGGCCCGGGCCTTCACTGGAGAAGTGGACGTTCACCCGGGCGCGCTCGACCGGCTTTCCCTGCTCGTTCTGCACGATGCCCCCGATGGCCACGCCCGGCTTCAGCCGGAGGGTGACCTGGCGAGGCAGGCTGCTTCCCTCCACTCGCTCCCACCGCAGCCGCCGGCTGACCATGCCTTCGCTGGAGGCGATGACCTGCACCAGGTCCAGCTCTTCTGTCGGAACCGGGATCCGGCATACGCCGTGCTCATCGGTGCGCTTCTCCGGTTTCACCGGGCCCAGACGGAAGTTGACGGCAGCGCCGGCGATCGGATCTCCACTGCGGTCGGACAGCACGTGCACTTCCAGCGGCCGCAGCTCCGTGAACCCTTTGAGGACAAGCGCCATCCCAATCGGTCCCCACTTCCGCTCGGCCTCACGCGTCTCGGGCGTATCGGGTGCGAGGAGCTTCACGATCTCAGTCAGGCCGTGCCCCGCCGCGATGTCGAGGGGCGTCTGCCCGATGTTCGATTCCACGGTGGGGTCGGCGCCGTACTGGTGAAGTATCCTCGCCACGTCGGTGGCCCGGACCTGCGCGGCGGCGTGCAGCGGAGTCCAGATCCAGACGTTCTTCGCGTCCACCTCGGCTCCCCGCTCCAGCAGGAGCTGAACGGTGGCCGGCTGCCTTGCGAAGGCCGCCACGCCCAGCGGGGTGAACTGCCGGGACTCGCGCGCCTCGATGTCCGCCTCCGCGTCCAGCAGGACGCGGCAGACCTCGACGTGGCCCCGTTCGGCCGCCACGTGCAGCGGCGTCTGGCCGGCGGCGTTCAGGGCGTTGACATCTGCTCCCTGTCCGAGCAATCGTTCGATGGCCGCCGTGTCGCCAGCGCCCGCTGCCTCGTGCAGCGCCTCAACTGCATCCGCGGAACGCTCTGACAGCGCCTTGCGGATCAACCCGCCGGTGCGCGGGTTGACCAGGCAACCGTCCTGGACCTCAGCCCACTCCAGGGACAGGTCCGGGTAGAGCAGCCAGGCGCCGCCGGCAAACGGCGGCCAGTGGTAGAGCACGACCTCGTCGGGCTCGTCGGTGTCCGGGACCACATACTGCACCTCCCGGCCAAAGGGGCTGAAGGACGCCAGCGGGCACTCCTCGGTCAGGTAATCCTCCCGCTCCAGGGTCTCAAGATCGGGCGGGTACTGACCCTCGTGGTCCATCCGGTAGGTGTTGATTGCGAGCCCCAGCGAGTGGAGGCGTTGGCTGAGCATGGACTTGCGGGCCTCTCTTTGCGGCGCCGCTGTCTCCTGTTCCGGCTCGGCCGACTCCTTCGCCGGCTCAGGGGGCGGCAGCACCTCCCCGTCCCGCACTACCCAGATGCGGGCCGTGAAGGCGCCCGAGTTGTCCTCGTCGCAGCTCTCGTTGACCGCCAGGTAGAGCCAGCCTTCGTTGCGTTGGCCGACCTCCATCTTGAAGGCGGACCCCACGAACCCGGGTCCGTATATGCCCTTGCCGCTGGAGTCCACGCCGTCGTCCAGCAGCGCCAGGTGGGTGCGACCCACCAGGGCCACGAAGGAAACCTCTGGCAGGAGGGCCGCGTGCCAGGTGTTGCCCCTGCCGTCGGGTCCCTGGGTGGAGCGAGTGGTGTAGTTGACCACACCGTCCGCCTCGATGTAGAGCACGTCACCGGGCAGCAGCAGCACACGCGAGTTCTGCCACGTGGAGAACTCCACGCCCGGCAGGTTGGCCCGCACGTCGAACACGCGTGTCGGGGGGGCGTCGGGGAACTCCACGTCCTGGGCGCGCACCGGCGGCTCGGTTTCGGCGGGCTCCTCCTCAGGCGCCAGGCGTACGATTCGGCCCGTACCATCTGAGTCGAAAAGCCGCTTGAGGAGGGGGAGCTTATCGAGGATGGGGGTCCTGTCGGGGCTCTCGAGCATCTTGTAGCGGATCTTGACGCCCTCGGGGTCGTCGGTGAAGCCGACGATCTGGAGGATTCCCATGCCGCCCTCGCGGGTGCGGATCAGGCAGGTCTCCGGCGGCTCACCGAGCTCCCACATGGCCGCCGGCGTCCCCGTCTCCAGGTGGCGTGCCATCTCCACCACCTGCTGAGCTGAAAGGCCGCTCCACTGATCGGCCCGCAGGAGCGTGCTGGCCATCTCGTAGCCGATTATGCCCCGGTGCTCCCCGTCGTCCATAGGAGCTGGGAAGGCATCCGCACCGCTCTGCCGCGCCCAGGTCAGCATCCGTTCGAGCTCGCCACCGGGCACGTCCAGCGGCTTGTCCAGGATGGCCCCGCTGTCGAAGTCGACGAACCGCCGCTGCCGCACCGTCTGCTCCACCACCGGTCCGAAGGTGGGGCCCGCCGCCCCAGCGCTGTCCGCACCGGCGGCGTCCTCGGCCTTCACGAACTCGCCGTCGGGGCCGAAGGTGAACACCTTGTCGAGCACCTTCTTGTCCTTGCCGTGGATGGTGGCCTCGAACCGGTAGCGGATGGAGAAGTCGCCCTCGGGCGTGCGCTGGACGTCCCCCCACGCGATGGTCTCGCGCCTCGTGATGTCCTTCCAGTTGTGCTTGAAGAACTCCACCACAAGCGTCTGCAGCTCCTCCCTGGTGCCCTCCAGCGGCTCTTTCACGTCCTCGACGCTCAAGAACTCGCCTTCAGGGCCAAACGTAAAGACCTTGTTCTGCAGGATCTGGTCGCGCCCCCAGATGCTGGCGCGGTACTTGTAGCGGATGGAGCGGTTGCCGTTCTCGTGCAGTTCGGGCTCGCCCCACTCCAGCGTCTCGCGGGCCGTGATGTCGCGCCAGTTGTGCGCGAAGAAGTCCTCCACCAGCTCCCGCAGCTCCTCAGCCGCGGGATCCAACTCGGGCTCCACGACGACCTCTACGTCGGTTTCCCGGCCCGGCTTCAGCGACACGTTGCGAAACTCGACCCACCGGTAGCTCCGGGTCTCGAAGCGGGCCTCGGCGATGCGCTCCCGCCGCAGACCAGGGAAACGCGCGGTCAGGTGACGCAGGTCGCTGTCTGCCAAGCCGCCCGAACGCTCGGTCACCAGTGAGCTAACCGATCGCACCGTAGCGGGGTGAAGCTCCCCGTCCAGATCCACGGCAACCACACGGGAGTCAGGCGCCGGGAAGGTGCTGACCACGGAGACCAGCGTATCCTCATCCCCGTCCAGCAGTTGGACGTCGGCCCATCCGTCGGGCGGCACAGGTCCCCCGCTCCCCCAGCCGCCGGTGCGGCGGGCACCCGGAGTGCGCGCACGTGTGGTCCAGTCGCCGGCGACGCCCACCTTCAGTGCGGCTGTCTTGACGCCTCCGTCCATGGCGGCGGCAATGCCGTAGATGTCCTGAAGGTCCTCAGACCCCTTCCGCAGGGCCGTCGTTCCCTTGCTGAACCGGGCGGGGTCCACCTGATAGGTGACGGTACGGCCAGCTATCGTTTCCACACCGCCGATCTGCAGTGCGAACGAGTGGGTGTAAGCCTTCTCTCGCTCGCGCTCGTCGCCCAGCACCGCGCCGAAGCTAACCCAGCGATCGTACGGTCTCTGCACCAGGGGAGAACCGTCCGGACGCCACCACGGCTTGCCCTCGGAGGGATGGTAGGAGACGCCCAGAAGCTCCACCGTCACGCCGTTGGGCAAGGTGGCCTGGAACGGCGCGCTCGCGGTCGGGCCTTCGGACGCTGCAGAGCCCTCGCCAGCGTCCGACGGCGTGCCGCCGACATACGCGCCCACGGCAAGCGCGGCGGCCACGCAAACGGCAAGCACCCCCGCCACCCAGCGGGAGGTCAGGGCCTCCGGGGCGGGCTGGAGGCCGACGACGCGGCGCACGCGCTCCAACAGGCTGCCCCCGCCGGCACCGACGGCCATCCGAGCCCTCTCCGCCCCGGCACTGGCGCACTGCACCAGGGCCTCCGCGTAGCCGCGCCGGTCCCCGCAGACCTCCACCGCCACCTCATCGCAGCATTCCTCGCTCTGCTGCCGCAGCCGGCCCGAAACCCACCACACCGCCGGATGGTAGAACAGCAGCGTCTCGACCACAGCCTGAAAGACCCGGACCAGCGCGTCGTGGCGCCGCACGTGCGTCAGCTCGTGCGCCAGGACGGCCACCAATTGGTCCGGCGTCAGTCCGGTCAGCGCGCCGGCCGGCAGCAGCACGACCGGCCGCAGCCAGCCGGCCACCACGGGCACGGCCACCCGCGCGCTTTCCAGCAGCCGCACCGGCCGGCTCACCGAGAGGCGCTCCCGCAGGCTGGCGAATAGCTCCTGGACCGCCTCGCCGGCGGGCCGGACGCCACGCCGCCTGGCGAGCACCAGCCGCCACCACCCACCCAGGTGCCACAGGGTCAGCGCCAGCACCCCGACCATCCACGCCAGCACGGCCCACGGCAGGGCCGGTTCGATCATCTGCGCCGCCCGGCGATGCCAGGAGACGGCAGGCGCCGAGGGGACCGGCTCGGCCGGCAGCGGCCCTGCCGTCTGCAACAGCGCCGCCTGACGCGGCTCCGGTAGGACGGCCGGTGAGGCTTCGCTGCGGTGCGCCGGCTCGACCGCCGCGGACCCCGGGGCTGGAGCCTGCACGGGCACGAGGGCGGCTGTCACCGCCGGCATGGCGGCCATGATCAGCAGGGCTACGCACGATGCCGTCCACCTGGGCTGGGGAGAGCGGTGCCGGAGCACGTGCAGACCGGCCGCCAGCAGGAGCGCGACAGCCGTGCCCTGCCACAGGGAATGCACCAGAGCCCAGCCGACGCGCTGCGCCCACGGTCCGGAGAGCAATCGCAGGACTGCCGCGGTCATGGTCATTCC
Organism: uncultured candidatus Brocadiaceae bacterium; assembly: GCA_964346565.1. Classification (GTDB taxonomy): domain Bacteria; phylum Planctomycetota; class Brocadiia; order SM23-32; family SM23-32; genus JAWOCH01. The sequence continues at coordinate 7,478 of CAYFVS010000338.1, forward strand.
TCCCCCAGCTCGTCGAGCAGTTGTCGTATCTCCGCCAGCTCCTCGTCGGATATGTCGGTCGCGGTGAGGGCGGCAACCAGCTTGCGGGCGCTGCCGGCGAAGGCGCGCTCGAGCAGATCGGAGACCAGGCGCCGCTGGGTCTTCTGCTCGGAGGCCGCCGGCCACCACAGTTGCGGGCGGCGGCTGGTGTCCCGCTTCAGCAGCCCCTTCTCGTTCATGATCTGCATCAGCTTGAGGGTGGTGTTGTAGGTGGTGTCCTTGCGGGCCGAGAGGGCGTCGTGCACCTGGCGCACGGTGC
>CAYFVS010000339.1:0-2190 GCA_964346565.1 uncultured candidatus Brocadiaceae bacterium
GCCGTCGAGCGGGGGAATGTCACCGGCAGCCGACCGGAGGGGCACTCGTGCCCGAACAGCACGTCCCCCACGGCCGCGCCGCCCTGCTCGCCCGGATACCAGATGAACAGGATGGCGTCCGCCAGCTCCTCCATCTCCGGCATGGCGACGGGCGAGCCACCGGTCACCACCAGCACGAGCGGCTTACCCGTGGCGGCCAGCTTGCGGAGGAACTCGACCTGATTCTCCGGAAATTCGAGCTGGTCCCGGTCGCCGCCCTTCTGGGAGGCCAGGCACTCGCCTTGCTCCCCCTCCATCAGCGGCGAGATGCCCATCACGGCCACCACCGCGTCCGCCCACTCGGCCAGGCCGATGGCCCAACCAGAGGGGAAGTCGGGCTCCTTGTTCAGCAGGCAGCCGGTCATGCAGGTGATGCCCACGCCCTCGGGCGCGGCGCCTACCACGCCCTCCAGCACACTGACCAGCCGCGCGCCGGCGCCGCGGTAGAAGTTGCCCAGCAGCACGTCCAGGTCAACCGAGTTCGGCCCGGTCACCAGCACGGTGTTCAGGTCGTGGCGCAGCGGCAGGACGCCGTTGTTCTTCAGCAGCACCAGCGACTTGAGCGCCGTCTCCCGCGCCAGTGCCACGTGCTCCTCGCACTGGATGGCATCGCCGCGGATGTCCGTGTAGGGGACCTGCTCCGGGTCGTCGAACATGCCGAGCCGGAAGCGGGTGTTGAAGATGCGGCTGAGCGCCCGGTCTATGTCCTCCCCGCTGACCAGGCCCCGCTCGACGGCTTCCGGCAGGTTCTCGTAGCAGCGCGAGCCGATCTCCATGTCGCAGCCGGCCAGCAGCGCCTGGACGGCGGACTCGAGCGGGGTGGAGGTGACCTTGTGGTGTGTGTGCATGCCGCCGATGGCGCCGGCGTCGGAGGTGACGAAGCCCTCGAAGCCCCACTGACCGCGCAGGATCTGTTTGAGGAGCGTCTCGCTGCCGGCGCAGGCCTCCCCGTTGACACGGTTGTAGGTCGCCATCACGCTCTCCACCCCCGCGTCAACAAGGGCCTTGAACGCAGGCAGGTAAGTCTCGTGCAGGTCCTTCCTGGTCACGCGTGCGTCGAAGGCCTGCCGCAGGTGCTCCGGGCCGCTGTGCACGGCCAGGTGCTTGGCGCAGCCCATCGCCTTCACGTAGCGCGGATGGTCGCCCTGGAGGCCGCGGATGAAAGCGGCGCCCATCCGGCCGGTCAGGAACGGGTCCTCCCCGTAGGTCTCCTGGCCCCGGCCCCATCGTGGGTCGCGGAAGATGTTGATGTTCGGCGTCCAGAACGTGATGCCGATGTATGGGCTGGACCAGGCGCCATCGTGGTACTTGGCGCGGGCCTCGGTGGCAATGGCGTCGGCCACGCGTTCGATGAGCTCCGTGTCGAAGGTGGCCGCCAGGGCGATGCTCTGGGGGAAGATGGTCGCCCGGCCGGTGTGAACCAGGCCGTGGAGGCATTCCCCGCCCCAGGAGTAGGCCGGCACACCCAGGCGCTCAATGGCCGGGCTGCGCGACCTGAGCTGGGCCATCTTCTCCGCCAACGTCATCCGGCCGACAAGGTCCGCGACTCGCTTCTCGATGGGCAGGGACTCGTCACGGAAGGGGAACGCCTGCTGGCTCTGTTCGGGCATGGCAACCTCGCGTGCGATGATTGAGGAGCCGGGATTCTACGTGGCAGGCGTGCGGAGCGCAACAGCGGGCACCGACGCGCTGCCTTGACCGACGGCCAACGGCGACCTATGCTTCACTGTGAGCTCAACCCCTCTGCACACAGGGAGGAGGCGTAGGTGCCAGAGCAGTCCAGGCCGAACATCCTCTGGGTCAGCTTCGAGGACACGAACCCCTGCTACGGCTGCTATGGCGACCCCGTGGCGCGGACGCCGAACCTGGACGCCCTGGGCGGCTCCAGCTACTACGCCTATCATTGAAAGGCTGCCGGGTCAAGGGGTCAGGGCGGCATGTCGGGGTCCCTCCTTCTTCGGTCTGATGCACGCTGGGTGCCAGCCCGGCGTAGGAGGCGAGCTTCCTGGGGCGGCGGAAGTTGGCGATGTCGCCGATCTCGGCCAGGATCAGGTGGGCGGTCAGCCGCCCGATGCCGGGGATGGTGGTCAGGAGCTCGACCCGGTCGGTGCGCGCGAGGCCACCATAGAGCAGGTTCTCGGCGCGCCCGAT
>CAYFVS010000340.1:0-6722 GCA_964346565.1 uncultured candidatus Brocadiaceae bacterium
CTGCGCCGTACGGGGGTGCTCCCCTACTGGACGCCGGAGGGCACGGGCTGGGACCAGCTTCCGGGCAAGCTGCGGCAAGTCTCCGTTGGTCTGTTGCACACGCGGAGCGAGAGCGGGGCCTCGGGGAACGTTACCTCGAGCGGCGCGGACGCGGCCGGCGCCGGCCTGCTGGCGGAGATGGAGCTGCTTCACGAGCACGAGGATGCTTGGTCGGCCCACCTGCCCGAGGACGAGGACCAGCAGGCCGCCTGGGAGCAGGGCGCGTAACGCCGCCCGCCGTTCCAATCTTGCCTCCACTCCCAACGCGGGCTATACTGCGGGCGTTCATCACGTGCGCACCAGCCTGTGCCCCCGCAGGGAGGTCACGCCCGTGAGCGCCGGACGCGTCTGGCCCGCCGAATGCACCGACTACGCCGACCCGCTGAGCGGTGCCCGCGTGCGCCGACTCACCGACTACAAGGCGCACAGCCACCACCTCTACTTCACCAACCCCGGCTGGCATGCCGGCGGCCGCCGACTGCTGATCGCCTCCGAGCGGGAGAACCGCTCCAATCTCTACAGCATAGCCCTGGAGAGCGGCAAGCTGCTCCAGCTCACTGACCTGCCCGCCGACGCCGTCCTGCGCAAGGGCTGCGTCAACCCCGTCCGCGAGGAAGCCTACTTCGTGGCCGGTCGCGAGCTGCGGGCGCTGGACCTGGAGACGCTCGAGCAGCGCGTGCTGTTCGAGCGGCCGGACGGGTTCCGCGACTCGATGATCAACTGCACCGCCGACGGGGCGAACGTCTGCATGGGCCTCTACGAGGACCTCTCCGACCGCATCCGCCTGGACCTCGGCCGGGGATACGTGGGATTCCGGGAGAACTGGGAGGCTCGCCCCCTGAGCCGCATCTACCGGGTGGCGACGGACGGGAGCGGCGCCGAGATGGTGTGGGAGGAGAAGACCTGGATCGGCCACGTGAACACCTCCCCGACGCAAGCCCACCTGCTCACGTTCTGCCACGAGGGACCGTGGGACCTGGTTGACAACCGCATCTGGGGCATGGACCTGCACAGTGGGGAGGTCTGGAAGATACGCCCCCGCGAGGATGCGGAGATCGTGGGCCATGAGTACTGGTACGCGGACGGGGAGCGCATCGGCTACCACGGCGCCTGGCCGGACGGGCGGAAGCTGTTCGGCCACATCCGCTGCGACGACACAGGTCGCGTAGAGGTGGACTTCCCCTTCGAGACCGGCCACACCCACTCGAACGACCACCGGCTCATCGTGGGTGACGCCGGTCCGGTGGTGCGACTGTGGCGCTGGGACGGGGAGGGCTACGACGGTCCGCGCGTTCTGTGTGGGCACCGGTGCAGCAAGCACATCCAGAACCTGCACGTCCATCCGCGCTTCTCGCCCGACGGGACGGAGGTTTTGTTCACCAGCGACAAGAGCGGCTACGGGAACGTGTACCTGGTCGAGGTGCCGGAGTTCGGCTCCCTGCCGTTCCCGGAGGAGGCGACAGGCAAGGAGTTGTGAATCCTGAAGTAGGGCTTGGAGAGGCCGGTTGATCCGTTCCAGCATCCATCGTGCTCCACGCACGTTATCAACACAGCGACATCCCATTTAGCGGGGGGCGGCAATGGAAGCGGTCAAGTTCTCGCCGTTCACGCTCACCTTCCTGGCCTGGATCGTGTTCCTGGGCGCCCGCTGGGGCGTGGCGTCGGGGTGGACGGTTGGTCTGCCCCCGGCCGCCGGACAGGTGGTGCACTGGACCGGCTGGGGGGTGCCCGCGGCGCTGGCGTTTGCCGCCGGGTTCGCCCTGGTGCACGCCGTGCGCGACGCCGCGCAGTCGGTCATCTGGGGCGGCGTATACGCGGGCATCAACCTGGTGGTGGTCAATCTGTTCTGGACGCACGTGCTGTCGCTGCACTTCGCCGGGTGAGGCAGTTGCGACAGCGCCGCGCACGGCCTTAGACTGGGCCGTATGGAACCGGGACGGCCAGACGTGGCGGCGTGGCGCGGGCCGGCGACCGTCGGGCTGCTGGCGGCGTGCATCGTCTTCCTCGGCGCTGCGCAGCCGGGCTGGCAGCACGTACGCGACGGGCAGTGGCAGGCCGGCGGCACCTACTTCACGCAGGCCATCGTTCAGGAGTGCACCGCCGGAGCCGGGCGTATCGAGCGGCTGACCGACCTCTACGCTGGCCGGCTGGCCTGCGAGTATTTTGCCCGCGCCGAGAACGCCCTGGGGCCGGCCCAGGCGAAGGCCGTGCGGGCCTGGCTGCTGAGCCGGGCGGAGTTCACGCGTACCTTCCTGCTGGCCCTGCGGCCGGAGGACGACGTCGGGCGCGTCTTCGAGATCCTCCACGCCCTGCTGAGTCACTCGGCGGAGGCGGTCGAGCGGTTCCCCCAGATGACGATAGCGTTCTGCGTCACGTGGGACGGCTACATGCGCGATCCGGAACTGCTGGTGGACTCGTTCCGCTACTACGTGGAGAACGCCGAGCAGATGACCTATCACCCGGCGTCGTTGCCCTACGGATTGCGGGTGTACGTGGTGGACACGCGGCGGGACCTGGCAGAGCGACGGTGGGCGCTGCAGCACTTCGCCGGCACCGAGGACATCGCGCGCCACTACGACAACGTGTGGCGCTACAACTACGACATTGCTGCCCAGCGGTTGGGGCGCGAGGCGAAGTTGGCGGGGCGGGACAAGACACTGGAGAACATCCAGAAGTACGGTGGCGTGAGCAGGGATGCCGCCCTCTACGCCAGCGAGATCGGCAAGGCGATCGGCGTGCCCAGCGCCGTTGTGGCCACGGGGGGCCGCGCGTGGCTGGCTTTCCTGCGAATTGGTCGCTCGAAGGCGCGCTGGGACCTGGAGGCAGGCCGCCTGGGAGAGAAGGAGGTCGTGGTGGGCAAGGTCCGCAACCCGCAGACAGGCGCCCGAGTGCCCGAGCACGAGCTGCGGTTCGATCTGGCCGCCTTGCGCGCCGGCCGCACCGAACGAAGGGCGGCCGAGGTCTGGCGCGGGGTGGCGGAGCTGCTGGCCGACTCCGGAGCGCCCGACGCCGCCCGACGGGCCGTCTACAACTCACTCAATGGCGGCGTCTACGACAGGCGCCAGTGGCGCACTTTGGCGAAGCTGGCGCAGCAGGCTGTTGTGCCGCCTCAGGAAGTGATCTCCGGCGTCGAGAAGCTGACGGGCTTGCTGAGCGATTACCCGAACCTGGCAGCGGATGCTCTCGCCCGGATGGCAGCCGCCCTGCCGCCCGAGGCTCACCAGCGGCGATTGCGGCTCTACGACCGGATGATTGAGCAACTCGAGGGCGAGAGCGAGGAGGCCCAGGGCCGCCTCATGCTGCTGAAGGGCCAGTACCTGGAGCAGCTCGGCCGCGAATCGGAGGCGCTTGACCTCTACGTCGAGGCCAGCCAGGACATGGCCCGGCAGCAGGCAGTGGTGCTGGACCTGCTGGCCAACGCCACGCGCATCCTTCTGGAGCAAGGCCGTGCCGATGAGGCCATCGAGCTGCACGAACAGATCATGCACAGGGTTGGTCGCCCCCGGCGCACAAGGAGCCTGCTGGCTACTACCTGGGCGAGGGTGGGGCTGCGCGCGGCCAAGCTCTACGCGCTGACCGGCGATCGGAATGAACACGATGACAGGATAGATGACGTGGTGGGCCGGCTCCCAATGTCTCAAGAGGATCAGGACGAAATGGCGCAGCGGCTCGCCGGCCAGGACTACCACCAGTTGATCCGCAGCCGTTAAGGTGCGGCGCGCGGCCTGGCCGGGACAACGCACAGGGGACGAATCGGATGAAATACCGCAGGCTCGGGCGGACGGAACTGAGGGTATCGGCAGTCGGCATCGGCACCTGGCAGTTCGGCGGCGACTGGGGCAAGCAGTTCGACCAGGACGAAGTGAACGCCATGCTCCGGCGGGCCGGCGAGCTGGGGGTGAACTTGCTGGACACGTCCGCCTGCTACGGGCCGGATCACCTCTCAGAGCGCCTGATCGGCGGCTTCCTGAAGGGGCAGCGCCGGGAGGACTGGATCGTGGCCACCAAGTTCGGCCACGTGCCGGGCTGGTGCCCGGAGGAGGTCCGCCAGACGCTGGAGGATTCCCTGCGCGCGCTGGGCACCGACTACGTTGACCTCTACCAGTTCCACTCCGGCGGGAACGAGGAGTTCGACACGCCCGGCCTGTGGGAGATGCTCGCCGGGCAGGTGGACGCCGGCAAGGTGCGCCACCTGGGCAACTCGGTCGGGTGGAACGGCGACACCTACCAGACCGGCAAGGCCACACAGGTCGGCGTGGAGGCCATGCAGGTGGTCTACAACCGGCTCGACCGCAAGCCGGAGGAGGAGCTGTTCCCCCTGTGCCGCGAGCAGGACCTGGGCGTGCTCGCGCGGGTGCCGCTGGCCAGCGGGTTCTTGAGCGGCAAGTACGGCCCGGACGCCCAGTTCCCCGAGGACGACGTGCGCTCCCGGTGGGACCGGGAAGGGGTGCAGCAGGCCATCGAGGAGGCCCGGCGCATACAGCGGGAGGAGGTGCCCGAGGGCACGAACATGGCCCGATGGGCTCTGGCCTGGTGCTTGCGCCACCCGGCCGTCACGTGCGTCATCCCGGGGTGCAAGAGCGTCGAGCAGGTACAGTCCAACGCGGCCGCCGCCGAGCTGGACATGGTCCCCGACGACCACCCGCAGGCCGTCGGCTGAGGCGCCCGCGCCAGATGCCCGGAGGGAGGGCACGGTGAACGCAGCACACTCGGCCACGGTACTCCTGGTCACTGCCGCTCTGGTCGCAGTCGGGGCGGCGATGCAACCCGGCTCGGAGGCACAGATCGGCGAGGCCACCTACACGAATCCGGTCGGCGGGGACATCCTGATGGGGGACCCCTTTGTCCTCCGGCACGGGGGCGTGTACTACCTCTATGGCACGACGTGGCCGTTCAAGGCCTGGCGCTCGCGGGACCTGGTTCACTGGCGGCCGCTGGGCGCCGTCTATCGTTGGGGCGACGACTCATGGGGCCGCCGCTCGTTCTGGGCGCCGGAGGTGTTCGCCTACCGCGGGCGGTTCTACATGGCTTTCAGCAGCGCGCGCGACCCCGAGGAGGGGTTTCGTCTCTGCCTGGCCGTGGCCGATGCGCCCGAGGGCCCCTTCCGCGAGATGCACGCGCCCTGGTGCGACGTCGGATGGTCCTGCATAGACGCGCACGTATTCCTCGACGATGGCGCCGTCCCTTACCTCTACTTCGCAAGGGTGGGCGTGCTCGAGCCCCCCGAGCAGAACCTGACCGAGCGGCTGCTCTTGGCCAGGATCTACGGCGTTCGACTGAAGGCAGACCTCTCGGCGCCCGTCGGCAACCCCTTCCTGTTTCTGTAGTCCGACCAGCCCTGGTAAGACCTGCCCCGAGAGCTGAGCCCGATCAACCTGCACATCCGCTGCAACGAGGGGCCGTTCGTGCTCAAGCACGGGGGCCGATACTACATGACCTACTCGGCGGGCCACTACGCCAGCCCCCGTTACGGCATCGGCTGCGCCGCGGCCGATTCGCCGCTCGGCCCGTGGACAAAGCAGCCCGAGAACCCCCTGGCCCAGGCCGACTCCCAGAAGGGGGTCAGCGGCGCCGGGCACAACTGCATCGTCAGCTCCCCGGACGGCTCCGAGCTGTTCATGGTCTACCATACGCACGCCGACCCCGAACGCCCGTCCGCGGACCGGGTGGTCAACATAGACCGGGTGCTGTTCGGGGAGGACGGAGAGATGAAGCTGATCGGGCCGACGCGCTCCCCTCAGCCCATGCCCGTCGGGGTCAGCTCTCCAGGCGCCGGCGCCAGCGGCGCTCCCTGTCGGTGACGATGCCCTCCATGCGCCGGATGCGCCTGTCCAGCCGGTCGAAAGTGCGCTTGAGCCGATGCAGTGCCATCCGGCGGGAGCTGGTGAACGAGTTGTAGAACTCCTCGTCCGCCTCGCTCTGGAAGGGCACCACCGGCTCGGGCTTCATCAGCAGCGCCGCCAGCAGATAGAGCCCCACGATGGGCCACACCCCGGTGAAGACCAGAATCGCCAGGGCGATTATGCGCGTCCAGAACACCGACATGTTCAGGTGCTCGGCCAGTCCCTTACATACGCCCAGTATCATGCCGTCCCGCGCGCGGTAGGGCCCGCCGCGTCGTTCGGAGTCGTCGCGATTCATTGGTGTGCCTCTTCCCGTTCTCTCTCTATGAGGATGGTCTCCAGGGCCTCGATGCGCTCCTCCATCCGCTCCAGTTGCCGGTGCATCTGCTGTATAAGCCGGGTCTCCTCCTCCGACTGGGCACCGGCGCGGCGGCCTTCGCCCCGTCTGAGCCTCTTGGCCAGCTCGACGATGGTCCCGCACAGGATGCCGACGATCGGGATACCGCATATCAGCAGCACGGCCAGTTCTGCGACATCCAGGTGCAGGCCGGCCAGGTTGATCGCCATGATGCCCATCTCGTCGCTGTCGCCTCCGGGTTAGTTCGTCAGGGACGCGTAACTGATCGCCGCTGTGCCTCCTCGGCCACCAGGATCGTCTCGAGTGCCTCGACGCGCTCCTCCAGCCGGGCGAGGCCCTCGTGAAGCTGCTGCATCAGGCGTGCGTCCTCCTCCGGGACCGTGGAGCCGCCCTTGCGCAAGGCCGCGCGCACGGCGTTGACCGCCAGCAGGGCGAAGAAGAGCACGGCGCAGACGACCGCCACGGCCGCGAGGGCCCCGCCG
>CAYFVS010000341.1:0-7997 GCA_964346565.1 uncultured candidatus Brocadiaceae bacterium
GCCGCCGCCGGCGCACGCGGTGCGCCAGGCCGCGGACGGATACCTCGGAGGGCTCCGGGCCGGCGCGCCAGTTCCCCAGGAGCGCGCGCAGGAAGCGGACCTCGTCCCCGCCCAACTGCCCCACCGTCGGCCACAGCATGGCCAGCATGTGCGCCATGCGCCGCAGGCCAACGCGGCGCCGCCGGATGGCGTGCAGGTCCGTCACGAACAACCGCCGCCGGGCCGGCGCATCGGGTCGCACCAGCAGGTTGCCCGCGTGACAGTCCCGGTGGTAGAAACCGCCGTTGGCCAGGGCGGCGGTCAGCGCCGCCAGCTCGTCGAGGAGCTCCGCCCGGAGGTCGGCCTCATGCTCCTGCCCCGCGAAGTCCGCCAGCACGCGGGTGTCCTCTATCTCCCGACTGACCAGGAAGCCCTCTTGGGGCAGGCACGCGCGGCGTCGCTCCGCGATGGCCAGCACGTCGCAGGCTGGGATGCCCGCCGCCTGGAGCGCCCGGCTGACGCGCCACTCCTGCTCGGCCTTCGTGGGGACGAGTGCGTAGCGCAGCCAGTCGGTCAGGTCGCGGAACTTGTAGCGTTTCACGTAAAGGCCGGGCCCATCTGGCAGGACCGGGTCGTCCAGGCGGGCGACGGTGCGGGTGGTGCTGTCCTTCACCAGTTCGGCCGGTGGCAGCTCACGCGGCCGGCGCAGGCCGTCCAGGTCGAGCAGCGGAATCGTTTCGGCGAACCCGGCCACGGTGCGCCACAGCATCCCGCGGGCGCGGAGGGTGGTCACTGTGCGTTCTGGACCCATGCGGCGGAACCCCGGGCGAGGTGGTATCAGTCCCGCCCAATGGTAACGCCGCAAAGCGGGAAAGCGCAATCAGCCGCCGGCGGCCGTTACCGGCCGGCCAGGCGTTCGATCTCGGACTCAAGCAAATTGAGTTCCTTCAGTTCTTCCGGCCCATACCCGTATTGCTTCAGGGTCGCCAAGGAGATTCCCCAGTGCTCCTCCGGATCTATCTCCTCGCGGAAGCTCGCCGTGCGCCCGCCTCGCAACTGGGGATTCAGCAGCCGGAAGGGCAGGTCGTAATCCTCGGGGTAGCACTCGGCGACGGTCCGTTCCTCCTGTGCCAGCCCATCCTGGTCGGTTTGGTCAATGCCAACGCTGTAGACGCGGACGCCTTCGTCGGTCTGTCTGTAGCGCAGTGCCTCGCCTGTGAAAGGGTCCGTCGGCACGGATTCGAGCAGCTCGGGCACCAGGTCCTCCAGTGACTCCGGCCAGCCGCCATGCTCCAGCCGCCACTGTTCGACGGCAAGCGCCGCCCCGGCCGCGCGCAACCGCGCATGCGCACCGGAGACCTGCTCCTCGGTCATGCAGAAGGCATGCCACAGGGACGGCAAGCCTTCGGCTCCCAAGAAAGGACCTCCTTCGTGCTCTGCGGCGCAGCGTGCCTGCTCGGCTTCCATAGCCTTCAGCCTTGCCAGCGGGGGAAGACCCCGCACTTCCTGGCCCTTGCGGAATAGGTCGAGCAGGCGAAGCGTGTCCCTTGCCTGCCCCCCAGGAGTGCGGGTGGCGACCTGGTCAAGGAACCATCTGCGGGAGAACCGCCGCGTCGCTGCGCGTAGATTGGATGCCTGGCGGTCCTGGAGGGCATCCAGCGCGAACGCCCGTTCACCGGGGATGTCCTGCATATGTGCGACCCGCGCGTCCTCCTGCGCAAGTTCCCGCCGCAGCCGACCCAGGCCATCCGAGGTCATCTCTGCCAGCCCCAACACAAGCTCGGTGCCTTCCGTAGCGAGCCAGTCGAGCGTGGACGCCATGATAGCCTCGATTGCCAACGGGCGGTCGCCCATGGACGCGGCCAGACGTATGGCCGCTGCCACGTCGTCTGCTGCCTTGCCAGTTCGGCCGTGCTGAGCGTTGTACACAGCGGATTCTCGCAACAGGCGCGCCACGTTGCGCAAGCACGACATGTGGTCCGTGTAATCCGTGGCCGGTTGCGGGAAGGGGAGGGGATAGCAGCCCCGGTTCAGCTCGGATGCCTTCCGGGCCAAGCTGAGCGCCTGCGCGTGGTGGCCCAGATACTGCTCTGCTATGTGGAGCTTCTGTGGGGACCAGCGGACTCCCAGCTCTGAGTCCAGCCCCAGCTGCGCCAGGGTCCGGTCGGGACCTTCCCCTTCGGTCAGGTTCAGTCTCTCACAGGCGTCCAGCACCACCAGGGCCATGTTCTCCTGGGGCGGTGGCTCGTCCCGCCACTCCAGGTACTCCTCGAAGTTGGTGGGCATGCCCCTGGCGCGCAGCGCCTCCAGGCGGCGCTCCAGTTCCCTCTCCGCCCCGCAGCCCCGGATGTGAAGCAACGCAAGGCCACCCGCCGCCAGCAGAACAAGCCCCAGGATCACCCACGGCCACCGCCGGCGACGCCGGTCTGAGGCATTGGTCGGCGGCATGCGAGGCCCCCTTCAGTCGAATGCAGACGCGACGCTCACAACGAGAGACAGGTCGCCCGGGACAAGCTGCAATCCGCCCCTGCTCTCACCCGCGGCCAGCCAGAACGAGATCCAGGGCCACGGCAACGCCGGCGACCAGTCTTAGCCTTCCGCTTTTCCCCAGTTCATGCTTCAGAATTCGTAATTCAGGCTTCACACTTCCTCCCACACCGGCCGCAGCCGCTCCCGACCCAGCACTATCGGCTTGATGCCGGTCATCTCGCACAGCATCGTCAGCGCGCGCACCCGATCCCCCGGCACGCCCTGCACGTGGTTGCACGGAAAGACGTTCAGGAACTCCTCGAACGAGCACTCCAGCCGCGCCCACACGTGCGGCCACGTCGGGTCGGTCTGCTCCTTGAGCGCCTGGCTCTCCTCCTCCGGCAGCTCTACGGCCTCACCCGGGATGATGACCATGTAGGGCTTCTCGTCGTAGATGCCGATGCGGGCGAAGGTCATCTCGCCCGGCGCGGCGTCGAACTCCACCGACGCGCCGCCCGCCTTGAAGTAGAACTCCAGCGCCGGGTGGAAGGTGATCCTCTCGAAGTTGTCCTCCGGCTCGAAGCTCTGCGCCGCGTACCAGGAGGCGTGGTTGCCGCTGTTGCACCAGTCCCACAGGTCCTGGTCCGGGTGATAGAGCCGCACGTCCATGAACAGCGCCGGCAGCCCCCCGGTCGCGTACTTCAGTAGCTGCATGGTCACCGCCGCGTTGGCGTCGGCCTCCGTGGCGCAGACGACCGGCTCCTTCGGCCCCCGCCAGTCGTAGGGATCGTTCATGAGCATCTCGGCCACGTCGCCCAGGCAGACGTGCTCGGTCAGCTCACGCTGCCCTTTCAGGCCGCAGAACTCGAAGCCCTTGTCCTCGTTGACCAGGTCCATCGCCAGGTAGAGCCGTAGCTGCGTGCGCAGCGTCTCGGGCGTCAGCATCTTGCCGTCATAGAGCAGCCGCTCGTCGAGCATCTCCTCCAGCCAGGCGAGCCCTTTGTCCACCTCCAGCTCATCCACCTCGTCCTGCATCACCCTCAGCAGCCAGAGCTGGTCCACCTGGCGGGCGGTCACGCCCAGGCACTTCAGCATGGCGGTCAGGTGCCAGTAGCCCGTCTCCATGCCCATCGAGTGGCCGCCGTAGAGGCCGTAGACCTCGTTCTGGATGCAGGTGGCGGCCTGCGCGGCGCGTGCCCACGCGGCCACCTGGTTGCGGGTGTCCTCGTCGTCCATCTCGCCCACGATGCGGTGGGTGCGCAGGCCGGCCTGGCGCAGGGCGCCGTCGGTGGCCAGCAGGCCGACGTTGCCCGGATACTTCCCGTTGTTGTTCGACAGGCTCAGGACGGGCACGCCGCGGCCGACCGAGTTCAGGAACGGCCAGGCCAGGAAGGGGAAGTTCCACACGTTGTAGCACATGATGACCGAGCGGCAGCCGGCGCGGCGCAGTTGCTCGCCCACCTGCTGGGCCGCCTGCACGCCGGTGATTATCTTCTCCCCCACGACCACTTCGGGCGAGGAGCCGTCGGCGTTCTGGACCTTGTCCTGGACGATCTCGGCCCACTGGCGGACGACCTGTTCGTTGACGGGGTTATTCTCGCGCCAGACGTGCTCGCGCTCGTCGTTCAGCATGGCGATGCCGATGGGCGTGCTCTTCACGGTGCACCTCCTGGGTAACGGAGCAGTCTGGTTCGCAGCTTCCTGGGGCTGTTATGACGGCTGAGGCCGGCGCGTGCAACTGCACGGGGGAGCGGAGGGAGGCAGGCCAGTGGTTGACATGCGGCGAGGATGTGCCGTATAGTGCCGGGAGTGGGCGTAGTGTGCTTCAACTCTCCGTAAGTCAAGGGCGCGGCGCCCGATGGACCTGGCGGCCCTCATCGAAGAACAGACGGTCAAGATTCCGCTGGAGGCGATGGACAAGGACGAGGCCATCGCTGAGCTGCTCGAACTGCTGGTGCGCGGCGGCCGCGTCAGCGACCGGGAGGGCCTGCTGGAGGCCCTCTACGCGCGCGAGGACAAGGGCACCACGGGCATCGGCGGCGGCGTGGCCATCCCCCATGCCAAGCACCAGGACGTGAGCGGAGTCGAGCTGGCCGTCGGCGTCAGCGCGGAAGGCATAGACTTCGAGGCCGCCGACGGGGAGCTGGTCTACCTGGTGTTCCTGGTGGTGGCCGAGCCGAACAACCCCGGCCCGAACATCGAAGTGCTGGCCGACATCGGCCACCTGATGCAGCTTCCGAGCGTCTACGAGCGGATGGTCTCCGCCCGCAGTTGCGCGGAGCTGGTCGAGGCCATCCAGAAGGTGCAGGTGGAGCTGTGAGCGACCTCATTGACCGGGTCCTGGAGGTGGAGAAGGAGGCCCGCCGCCTGATCGCGGAGGCCGAGCAGGAGGCCGACAGGACCGTCGAACAGGCGCGCCAGGAGGCCCGGCAGATCGCCGAGCAGGCCAGGCAGGAAGCCCAGGAGCAGGCCGAGAAGCTCCTGGAGGAGACGCGCCAGCAATGGGACCGGAAGCGGCAGCAGGCCCTGGAAGAAGCCCGCGAGACGGTGCCCACCATCGAGGAGCTGGACTCCGATACTGTGGCGGAGGCCGTCGAGTTCGTCGTCCGGACGGTGGCCCCCGGCCCGGCCGAGTGAGACAGCCCGGCCGCCCTTCCTGAATCCGACCAATTCATGAACAGCAGTCCGCCGGCCAAGGCGCGGGTCCAGGGCCTGTCCGAGGTCCCGTTCGAGTTCCTGAACGCCAAACTGCGCGGGCGCCGCAGCCGGCTCTACGAAGGCGACCGCCTGCGCGAGCTGGTCGGCCTGGGAAACCTGGGCGATCTGGCCTACGAGCTGTTCCCGCGCCGGGACATCCGCACCCAGGGCGACCTGGAGATGGCCGTCACGGAGGTCGGCGTGGGCGAACTCGCTTCCTTCCTGCCCTACCTGTCGGGACGCCGCCGCAGTCTCCACAGCGCCCTGCTGGACCGTTACGTCGTTGAGAACCTGAAGGTCCTGTGGCGGCTGCGAGGCGAGGAGGACGCCGAGCGACGGGCGAGCGAGCTGCTGGTGCCCCTGCCGGAGGACGTGGAACTGCCGGTGGAGGCTCTGCTGGCCGCCGAGGACGAGCTGGACTTCGCAGAGCGGGTGCCGTTGGAGAGGCCGCGGCAGGCGGCGCTGGAGGCGCTGCCCCTGCCGGAGGGACCACCCGGGTGGGCATACATGGAGATGGCCCTGGACCGGGGCTATTGGGAGGGCGTCGCAGGGGCGTGCCGCGGGCTGGCCGCCGGTGAGCAGGCGGCCAGTTGTCGGCCCATCGTCGTCGAGCACGACGCGATGCGCCTGCTGGCGGTGCTGCGGGCGGCGCGGCTCTACGAGCTGCCGTGGGCGCAGCTTGCCCCTCTGCTGCCGTCCGGATGGGGGGAGTTGGACGAGGACCGACTGCGCGCCATATACTCCGACCCGGAGCCGGAGCGCCTTCTGGAGCAGGTGCCGGCGCTGCGCCGGTCCGTGGAATCTCCCGAGCAGGCGCAGTCCATCGGCCGGGTGGAAGAGGCGCTGTGGGCAGAGGCCGTGCGGCTGGCGGACCGGCAGTACTACGGCTCGCTTTCCGGCCCGGCGGTGCTGGTCAGCTACTGGTATCTGAAGCGAAACGAGATGAAGCGCCTGATGCGCCTGGGGCAGATGCTGCGCCTGGGCATCGAGAAGCGTCGCATAACCGAGCGGCTCGGCCTGTGACGGGTCCGCAGGAAGGGGACGATGAAGCTCAGCCCGTCTGAAATGCGCAAGGTCCGCATCCTCATCCTGGGAAGGGACGAGGAGGCGGTCACCCGCGCCCTGGGTCGGCTGGGGGTGATGCACCTGCGCAGCAGTGTCGAGGAGAGCGGAGGGGAGCTGGAGCCCGAACACCTGGAGGAGCAGGTCGAGAGGCATCAGGACCTGCAGGACCGCATCGAGAGGCTGCTGGACCGGCTGGGGCTGGCCGTGCCGACGGGCATAGAGGCGGGCACGGAGCTGCCCGACCTGCGCCGCGTGCGTGAGATGGTGGGCTCCCTGGAGGCCCGCACCGAGATGCAGCGCGGCGAGCTGGCGCAGGTCGAGGAGGGTCTGGCCGATACCACCGAGATGCTGGAGGAGCTGGAGCCGTTCCGGGACGTGCGTGCCGCCCTGAGCCGGCTGAGCGATTCCGAGCTGCTGGCGCTGACGGTTGGCGAGGCGCCGCCGGAGCAGTTGGAGGGCATCCGGAAGGACCTCCCCCCCGGGGCGCTTGTGGTGCCGCTGGGCCCGGAGCTGGAGGGGCCGCGCCACGTGCTGATCCTGAGCGGGCGTCGTCGGCGCTTTGCCGTCGAGACTGCGCTGGATGGGCACGATTTCGGGGAGCGGGAGTTGCCTGCCTGGGGGGAGCAGACCCCGGCGGACGTTTACCGGGCCGCCTCCCAGAAGCGGCGCGACCTTCAGCGGCGCCGCCAGGAGCTGCGCATGTCGCTGGAGAAGATAGGTGACGACTACGGCGCGATGCTGCAAGAGGCGTGGCGGGCGGTCGAGCTGCAACTGCGCATCTACGGGGCGCAGCAGAAGTTCGGCACCACCTGGACCACGCGGGTGATCGCCGGTTGGGCGCCGGCCTCCCGCGCAGAGCAAATCCGCCAGACCGTCCGCCGCGAAGCCCGCAGCCAGTGCGTCGTGCAGGTGGAAGAGCCCAGTGCAGAGGAGATCGAGCAGGGCCGAGTGCCCAGCCGCATCGAGCACCATCCGGCCCTGGCCCCCTTCGCCCGGCTGGTGGAGGGCTACGGCGTGCCCTCCTACACCGAGATCGAGCCGACGGTGATGTTCGCGGCCAGTTTTCTGTTGCTTTTTGGCATCATCTTCGGGGACCTGGGTCACGGGCTCTGCCTGCTGGTCGTCGGGGCGCTGACAATGCGCCTGGCCGGTCGGCGGACAACGCGCGATGTAGGACAGCTCATCGTGTATGCGGGCGCCGCCAGCGCGGCGTTCGGCGTGTTCTTCCAGGGCTCGTTCTTCGGCGTATCGCTGGCGGAGATGGGATTCCCTCTGACGCTGGGGTTGGAGCCGATGCGCTTCGAGGGAGCCCCGGCCGGCGCGGCCGAGGAACACATCGTGCGCTACCTGCTGCTGGCCCTGGCGGTGGGCATCGGACTGATAAGCCTCGGCGCGGTGCTGAACGTGGTCAACCGGCTGCGGATGGGCGAGCTGGAGGAGGGCCTGCTGGGGCGGTTTGGGCTGGTGGGCATCATGTTCTACTGGGGCGGCCTGGCCTGGGGGGTGAAGGTGGTGGTGGCGGGGGCGGGCCCCTGGGACCTGTGGCTTGCGGCGGCGCTGATCGGCGTGCCGCTGGCGGTGCTGGTGCTGCACGCGCCCCTCCGGACGCTGCTGGCAGGAGCTGGCGAGGAAGGTGGTCTGGCGATGAGCGTCTTCGAGGGCCTGATAGAGACCCTCGAGACGGTCATGATGTACCTGGCCAACACGTTCTCGTTCCTGCGTGTGGCGGCGTTTGCCTTGAGCCACGCGGCGCTGTGTTTTACAGTGTTCGTCATCCAGCGCCTGGT
>CAYFVS010000342.1:0-6856 GCA_964346565.1 uncultured candidatus Brocadiaceae bacterium
GACCCGGGCCTGCTCGAGTACATGGACAGCGGGCTGCTGCGGATGCGCGTCTTCCCGATAGAGCCCAACAGCGACGTGAAAGTCGAGGTATCCTACTCCCACGCACTGCCTTACGACGCGGGCGTCTACCAGTACCGGTTCCCGATGAAGACCGGCAAGAAGGCGTCGAAGGTGCTGGAGGACTTCACCCTGACGGTCGAGATCGCCAGCCGCCGGGCCATCAAGAGCGTTTACTGCCCCACCCACAAGGTGGGCGTCACGCGCAAGGACGACCACCACGCGGTGGCCGGCTTCGAGCAAGAGGGTGCCCGGCTCGACAAGGATTTCGAGTTGTTCTACACCGTGGGCGAGAAGGACTTCGGGCTGAACCTGCTCACCAACCGGGCGGACGGCGAGGACGGCTACTTCGCGCTGATGCTCGCCCCGCGGGTCGAGCTGCCCGAGCAGAAGGTGATGGCGAAGGACGTCTGCTTCGTCATTGATGTGAGCGGGAGCATGAACGACGACGACCGCATCTCCAGCGCGCGGGACGCTCTGGAGTTCTGCCTGCGGTCCCTGAACCCGGAGGACCGGTTCGCCATCATCACCTTCAGCAACACCGTCCACACCTACGGCGAGGGCCTGCAGAAGGCCACGCCGGCGGCCGTCAGGGAGGCCGTCGAGTACGTAGAGGGGCTCGAGGCGAACGGGGGCACGGACCTGTGCGGCGGCGTGGTGAAGGCCCTGGACATAGCGCCGGAGGACGACGGGCGGCCCTACATGGTGGTGCTGGCCACCGACGGCAAGCCGACGGTCAACGTGACCGAGCCGGCGGAGATCATCGCCAAAGTGAAGGAGGCGAACGGGCGCAAGGTGCGCGTGTTCACCTTCGGCATAGCGGAGAACCTGGACGTGCCCCTGCTGGACGGCATAGCGGAGGCAACCGGCGGCTACAGCGAGTACGTGGCGCCGGGGCGGGACATTGAGGTGAAGATATCCAGCTTCTTCCGCAAGGTGAGCCACCCGGTGCTGGCGAACCTGGAGCTGGACTTCGGCGCTGTGGGCGTGCGGGACGTGTATCCGCCGCGGCTGCCCGACCTGTTCCGCGGCAGCCAGGTGGTGGCCTTCGGGCGCTACACCGGCAGCGGCGACGTGGCCGTTCGCCTGACGGGCACCGTGGGCGGGAAGAAGCGGGAGTTCGTCTACGACGCCTCTTTCCCCCGGGCGAGCGCGGAAAACAGATTCGTGCGCAACCTGTGGGCGCGCAGGAAGATAGGATTCCTGCTCGACCAGATCCGCCTCCACGGCGAGAGCGAGGAGCTTAAGGACGAAGTCATCCGCCTGAGCAAGGAGTACGGCATAGCGACGCCTTACACGTCCTACCTGGTCCTGGAGGACGAGGAGGCGTATCGGCGGCACGGCATCCTGCGCGGGGAGGCACTGGACGAGCTGCGCGCGCAGGGCCTGTCAGTGAGGGCGCCGGCCGCTGGACCCGCACGCGCGCGCGCGGCGGCGGATGCCCTGATGCAGGAGAGGTCCATGCTTAACGCGCCGCGCCAGGCCGCCGGCGGACGCGCCATCGCCCTGAGCCGGAAACTGGGCGAGTGGAAGGGCGCCGAGACCGTCCGCGAGCGCCCGGCTGCCGTCAGCCGGGCCGGCGGGCGGACGTTCGTCCGGTTCGGCGGCGCATTCGTGGACAGCGATTACCGGCAGGGCATGGACACGTTGCGCGTGAAATGGGGCAGCGATGCCTACTTCCGACTGCTTGACGCCATACCGGAGGTGCGCCCCTGCCTGGCGCTGGGTGAGCACGTGGTGGTGGTCATCGAGGGCAAGGCGCTCCTGGTGTCCGACGAGGGCCGGGAGGAGATGAGCGTCGAGCAGATACGCAGCTTCTTCGGCAAGTGAGCGGGGGCTGGCCCCCGGGGGGTCAGGAGCCCAGAAGGGCGCTGGCCCGGTCGAGCGCCGTCAGGTAGGCGTTCAAGTCCTCCGGGGGCACGTCATTCCTGACGATCACGACCCGGCCGTCGGCCTGGGAGTTGGTCAGTTCGTCCCAGATGGTGTCCAGAGACCACCCGCGTCCGACGTAAACCCTTGTCAAACCGTCGGTTGTGCCATAGTAATAGCGCTGGCTGCCCGCCAGGCGGGTCGGCAGCCCCGTGTCCCGGTTCACGGCCGAGTCGTCGAAGTGGCCGGAGGACTCACTCAGGATCGGTTCGGTCGAGCAATGCGTGTGCTCGGTGACCTTGAACCCCAGCCCGCAGGGACTGGCCTCGTCGTTGACTATCTCCAGCCCGGAGAGGTGGAGGAACAGCGGCAGAGGCGCATTGATGCCGACTTGCTCCAGCAGTCGCTCGGCCAGGTAGCTGTTTGGCTCCCGGATGCTGCGCAGGGCGAGGGCGACATCCTTATAGTAGCCACGCAGCCTGGGCAGATCGTCGCTCTTGCTCCGGGCGTCGAGGATTGCCTGCAGATCCACAGGCGTGGCGACGCGGAACTCCGGTCGGACTATCTGGTCAATCAGGCAGCAGGCGAACGGATGGGAACCGTGCACCACCTTGCCAGCTACCTTGAAGGTCATCAGGTGGGGATTGCCGCCGAACTCCTGGTGCGCGCGGTCATGGTACTCCGACAGGACGGCGCTGCCGAAGTCGTCATCGCGCAGGACGGTGGCCTCCGGGACAGGCACGCGGCGCAACAGGTTCCCGTCGAACGCAGGCCAGTCCCCTCGCCGCTCCTCCCTCACCGCAATCCCTCCTCCCACGTCCTCGCAAGCGCCCTGTGCACGACTGCCGCACACAGGCCCCAGGAGAGCCCCTCGTGCGGCAGTGCATGCCGGTCACCCGGCGGCAACAGGCGCGCATCCTCGCCGAGGTCGGGACATCAACGCGGCCCATTTTAGCAGCGGGCAAAGGCTGAGTAAAGGGATGCTCTGCGCCGCGAACCGTATGCTCCCACGCCCTACTCGTCGCCCTCTTCCAGGCCGATAGCGAACATGCGCTCCAGGTCGTAGCGGCTGTAAGCCCTGAACGCAACAAGGGTTGTGGTCTTCTCGATTCCCACCATGCGAAGCATCGAGCCGGTGACCAGGTCCGCCATCTCCTCGTTGTCCCGCGCCCTGATGATGGCGACCAGGTCGTACGGACCGGCGACGGAGTAGACCTCGGCGACCCCCTGGAGTTCGGTCAAGTCCTGGGCAGTCTCGTTGACCATGTCGCGGCGGGCATTGACAAGGACTATCGCGGTGACCATGGCGGTCCTCCCTCCTGTCGAGTGGCCTGACGACGGCGCCGCAGCGCCGCCTTCCCCCGAGCGGAATCATAGGGCCGGGGCGCGCGGATGTAAAGAGGCCGTCTGCGCCGCGCCATGGGCCAACCTCAGGCCGGTACCTTCTGCGGGTAGTCCAGCGTGGAGCGCCCCGTCAGGGACTCATAGAGACGCTCGAAATCCTCGTGGTCGCGGAAATGGACCACGATCTTGCCGCCCTGTCGCTTCGATTTGACCTCGACCCGAGCCTCCAGGGCCTCCGACAGCGATTCCTCCAGTTGCACCACGTTGGGTGAGGGCCGGCGGATGACCTCCGCCCGGTGCAGCCGTCCGCCGCGGGAGGCCAGCCGTTCGGTCTCCCGCACCGAGAGGCCCTTGCTGGCCACCACTGCGGCCAGCTCCGCCCGGCGGGAGGGTTCCTCTACCGCCAGCAGCGCACGTCCGTGCCCGGCGGACAGCTTCCCGCCGGCGACCATCGCCTGGACCTCGTCCGACAGGTCCAGCAGTCGGAGCGCGTTGGCCACGGTCGAGCGGTCCAGCCCCAGCCGCCGTCCGGCCTCCTCCTGGGTCAGGTCCAGCTCGGCGATCATCTGGCGGATGGCGCGGGCCTTCTCGATGGGGTTCAAGTCGGCCCGCTGGATGTTCTCCACCAGGGCAAGTTCGAGCATCTTCTCATCGGGCACGTCGCGCACGATGGCCGGAACCGTCTCCAGGCCGGCCCGGCGGGCGGCGCGGACCCGCCGCTCGCCGACCACCAGCTCGTAGCCGGACCCGGCGGGCCGCACCAGAATGGGCTGTATCACGCCGGAGCTGCGGATCGAGTCCGCCAGTTGGTCCAGCTTGTCCGCGTCAATCTCCAGTCGGGGCTGGCGGGGGTTCAGCTCCACCCGGTGCAGGGGTATGCGACGCACTTCGCCGTCGGCCTCCCCGGGCGAGTCCAGAGAGGGGATCAGGGCGTCCAGTCCGCGTCCCAGCCGTCTGCGTTCGGCCATCTGCAGCCTCCGATGTTTCACGTGAAACGTTTGCACGGGATGATAGCGACGCGGCAGAGGCAGAATCAACGCGGCCTCGTTCCGACCGGAGATGCAACACCGCGCGGCAGGGCGCGGACGCCGTAACTCCCGCTGCGGGGAGCAGTTGGCCCCGCCGGCATGAGCCGCCCGGCACGGGGAGACGGCGCCCAGGCCCGCGCAGAAAAACCGGCGGGGAATCCTGCCGAGACAGCGGATAGGCCTGACAGGACCGCCTCAGAGCGTAATGGCTCGCTGCTCCTCGACCGAGAGCAGGGCGGCTTCGTGCAGCTTCATCGCGCGCACGATTCCCACCGGGTGGCAGACGGGTTCGGCGCCGTGTCGCACGGCGTCGTACAGGTTGTCCCAGAAGCCTTCGACCCGTTCCGGGGTGCCGTAGACACGCCGCCTGCCGTCCGCAGTGACGACCGTCTGCCCATCGGCGGCCGTCAACACCGATGAGCCCGCCCGCACCAGCCAGGCCGGCGCCCCCTCAAGCGGACGGCTGTCCATCTGGGCTATGGCCCAGCCACCCTCGCGCAGGTTCAGATACAGCAGGAATCCCTCCGCCGCTCGCCCCGGTCCCGGGCGGACCAGGTGCGCAGTGACGTCCTTGATGTCCCGGTCGGCCAGCACGTTCAACTGGTCGAGCAGCGCGAACCCGTGCCGCTCCAGGACGTCCTCGGCGGCGTCCGTCGCCGGTGCCTGCTCCCGCTGCTCGGCGGGCGGCGACCAGAAAGCCTGAACGCCGACCACTTCGCCCGCGTTCTCCTGCTCCAGGGCGCTGCGCAGGGACAGCAGCTCCGGCTGCCCGCGCCAGGGCAGGTGCGCCGTGGCCACCAGCCCTGTTCGCAGGGAGGTCTTCATCACCCGCTCCGCGTCGAGGGCCGTCTCGCAGAACGGCAGCGCCAGCAGCACGTGTCGCCCCGAGTTCAGCGCGCGCACCGCCAGGTCCCTTCGCAGCTCTGCCGGCCCCTCCACCAGGACCAGCTCGACATGCGGGTCCTGCAGCAGCATGTTGTAGTCGGGGTAGTAGGTGACCGGCCGGTGCTCCGGCTCGCCCTGATGGACGCCTTCGTCGCTGAAGGCCACCCACCTGAACAGCGGGCCGACGGGCAGGTGCTCCAGCACGCCGGCCTGCTCGCCGGGACGCACGCCGACCGCTCCCACGGCTACCGGATCCTGCATCGCTGCGCTGCACATGGCGGTGTCCCCGACTTCTCCGGTGCCAGGCTACTTCTGAGCGGGCTCGGCCGGGACGGCCTGGAGCTTGCCGGTGGACGAATCGTACGCATACTCAAGCCCGCCGGGCAGTTCGGGCAGCTTCTCCCCCCGCCATTGCTCGAGTTCGTCGAGCGACTCGGGGTAGCGGCCCTTCAAGGCGTTGAACGCCTGGATGTCCCGCGTGACATAGGCCAGGTCAATGGTCTCCTGCGCGTGATGCCGGGAGTCAATGACCACGGTCTCCAGGTAGTCCGTGGGTGCGTTCAGTATGCTGGTGCCACGCTGCTTCTTCTGTCGGGGCGCGCGCTCCGCGCGCCCCTCCCTGGCGGGCGCCTGGGGCGCGGTCGCCTCCGCCGCTTGCCCGGCGCGGGCCTGGGGGACCTGCTCCACGTCCTGCCCCTGTCCCTCTCCATCCTCGCATGAGCAGCCGCCAACCGGCAGAGATGCTGCCAACAGCAACGCCAACGCCAACTTCGGCAGGTGTCTCACAGCGTATCCTCCTTGAACGGCGACGCGCTGTTCGCTTCTCCGGCAGCCCGCAGCGACTCCAGCGCCGACCTGTCCGTCAGGTCCGGCCTCAAGGGCGTCACGGAGATGGCGCCCCGCCGGAGTGCCGCCACGTCCGAGCCCGCCGGCGGCGGGTCATCTTCAGCGGTCGAGTCCAACCAGTAGTGCGTGCGCCCGTGCGCATCCTGCATGGAGCTGTAGCGCCCTCGCGGGAACACGGTGCTCTGCGCCGTGAAGCATATGTCCGGTTCGTCGCCGTGCAGTGCGGGGATGTTCACGTTGAACGCATGCACCGGCGACAGCCCCTCGGCCGGCAGGACGCGCAAAGCGCGCACGGCCTGCTGGGCAACCTGATCCATGAGTTCGGAGTTGCGCCGGCTGCACGAGACGGCCACCGAGCGCACGCCGTAGAAGGCGCCCTCAAGGGCGGCAGCCACGGTGCCGCTGTAAAAGACGTCTTGCCCTACATTTACGCCGATATTCGGCCCGCTCACCAGGAGGTCCGGCTGCTCCTCCAACAGCTCCAGCAGGGCGAACTTCACGCAATCCGCCGGGGTGCCCGTCAGCACGGTGGCCTCCTCGCCGTCCGCCAGGCGGACCGTATGCGCGCGGACGGGAACCATGTAGGTGATGCCGTGCGCCACCCCGCTGCGCTCCTCGGCGGGGCAGACCATGCACACCGCGCCCATCTGGCCCAGCGCCCGCCGCAGCGCCAGCAGGCCCCGGGCGAACGGACCGTCATCGTTTGTCAGCAGTATCTTCATGCCGGTCGCCCGGGGGAACGCGCTCGACTCAGCCCTGCGCCAGGACCTTGCCGGCTTCCTCGATATCCCCGACCCTAAGCACCAGCGTACCGGTGTCCTGGCCCT
>CAYFVS010000343.1:0-17620 GCA_964346565.1 uncultured candidatus Brocadiaceae bacterium
TGCCCGCCCGCCGGTCAACCCTCCGCAGCGCGCCGGTCGGTGCCTGCAACGGGCGCTCCTGGCGAAATGGCCCCCCTCACGTGCCCATATATCGCGTCCAGGAGAGTTTGTTTCGTCAGAGCCCTTAGGGGGCACCCATGTGCCAGTAAAGCGATATAGGCGGGCAACGGGGCTTGGGACCGGGTTGCTAGTGTATAGATCAGGCATGACAGGCCACAGTATAGCCGTATAGGGTGCTTATGTCAAGTCCACGCACGCCCGCACGGAACTCGGGTTTGACGGCATCGCCCTGCGGGAGCGTCGGGCAGGTTGGCAAGTCAGCGTCGTGCCGTCGTGGTCAGTCCTACCCCTCCGCTTCGCGGGGTTCATCTTCCTGTTCGTCGGCGATGCCGCGGGCCTGGCGGATGCGGTCGAGGCGCTCCTTGAGGCGCTTCTCGTGCCCCTGCTCGGTGGGGCGGTAGTAGATGCGCGTGGTCGGGATGTAGTCCTGGTCCACCCAGTGGCCCTCAAAAGCGTGGGCGTACTTGTAGCCCTCGCCGCGCCCGAGCCGCTCCGCGCCGGGGTAGCTGGCGTCGCGCAGGTGCTCCGGCACCGGCAGCGTGCGGCCCTCGCGCACGTCAGTCTGCGCGGCCTCGATGGCCTCGTAGGAGGCGTTGCTCTTCGGCGCGCAGGCGATGTAGGTCACGGCCTGGGCGAGCGGTATCCGGGCCTCCGGCATGCCGACGAACTCGACCGCCTGCTGGGCGGCGGTGGCGAGCACGAGGGCGTACGGAGCCGCGTTGCCCACGTCCTCGGCGGCGCAGATGACGATGCGCCGGGCGACGAAGCGCGGGTCCTCCCCGCCCTCCAGCATCTTGGCCATCCAGTAGAGGGCGGCGTCCGGGTCGCTGCCCCTCATGCTCTTGATGAACGCGCTGGCGGTGTCGTAGTGCTCGTCCTCGTCCCGGTCGTAGACGATGGCCTTTCGCTGGATGGAGTCCTCGGCCAGGGCCAGGTCGAAGTGCACGGCGCCGTCGGAGTCCGGCTCGGCGCTCAGGACGCCGACCTCGAGGGCGTTCAGCGCGCGGCGGGCGTCGCCGTCGCAGGTCTCGGCCAGGAACTCGAGGGCCTCATCGTCCGCCCGCACGTCCCTCTCGCCCAGGCCCCTCTCCTCGTCGTCCAGGGCGCGGCGCAGGAGGGTGAGTATCTGCTGCCGGTCGAGAGGTTTGAACTGGAAGATCTGCGAGCGGGACAGGAGCGGCGCGTTGATGGAGTGGAAGGGATTGTGCGTGGTGGCCCCGATCAGGACGATGGTTCCGCGTTCGACGTCGGGCAGCAGCACGTCCTGCTGGGCGCGGTTAAACCGGTGGAGCTCGTCAATGAACACCACGGTGCGTCGGTCGGCGCGGCGCTTCGCGTCCGCGGCGCGCGAGATGACCTCCCGCAGCTCGGCCACGTTGGAGGTGGTGGCGTTCAGCGGGACGAAGCGGGCCCGGGTGCGGCTGGCGATGACGTAGGCCAGGGCCGTCTTCCCCGTGCCGGGCGGGCCGTAGAAGACCAGGGAGGCGAGCCGGTCGGCCCGGATCATGCGCCACAGCAGGCGGCCCTCACCGAGGAAGTGGTCCTGGCCGACGAACTCCTCAAGGGAGCGCGGCCTCATGCGCACTGCCAGCGGGGCATCCTCGGGGATGGCCGGCACCTGCCCGTTCTCGTCTGCGCCGAACAGCGACACGTTGGCCCCTCTAACCCATGTCCAAGCTACAGGTTACAGGGAACCCGGAGCGGCGTCAAACGGTGGAACGGCAGACTTGAGACTCGAGGCAGGACGGCAGCCGGTCCGGCTGGCGCTCGGCCGTGAGCAGCGCCGGCTACTCCTCCGGCGGCGGAGGCTCGACCGTGCGCAGCATCCTCTCCAGCTCGGCGGTCGCCTGGGCCTCCGGCACCAGCTGCTTCATCTGCTCCAGGCGCAGGCGGACCTGTCCGAGGCGGCCACGTCGGAGCATCTGACTTCCCGACTCCAGCAGCCGCTCCGCCAGCGCGTTGCGGGCTTCACTGATGACGAGCTGAAACCTGCGCGCCTGCTCGTAGGGCAGATCATCCTGCGATGAGCCGTCCAGCAGGGCCATCACGTGCCAGTATCGCCCGTCCGCGGCCGCTCGCTCCGCCCGCGCAATACGCCCGGCCAACCCGGCCGGCGGGGCCTCCCCCGGCACCGAGAGGGGAGGCCACAGCAGGTACACCAACGGGCCCCCCAGCAGCACGATGCCGGCAGCCAGCAGGTAGGTCAGCGGGTGGATGCCGGCGGCGGCTTGCTTGCGGCGGGCGGCCTTCGGCGGGGCTCGGTAGAAGAAGGAGGCCGGGTTGGAACGTTCCACCAGCGGCGCCTGGCTTATCAGGTGCTGGTGGACCAGCTCCAGGTCCCGTGCCAGGGTCTCGGAGTCGTAACGGCGCTCCGGCTCCTTGGCCAGCATCCTCTGCACCATGCCGCTCAGGAATGGTGGCACGTGGGGGTTGAACTCGGTCACGGGGCGCTGCTCCTGGCGCAGGTTGGCCCGCAGATAGCCCATGGGTTCCTCGGCCTTGAAGGGCCTGGTCCCGGCCAGCAGCTCGTAGGCCATAACGCCCAGGCTGAAAACGTCCGAGCGGCCGTCCAGCGGTCCCTGCTTAATCTGCTCGGGGGACAGGTACCGAGGGGTGCCGGGGATGGCCCGCTGGGTCTGCTCGCGCACGATGTCCGGCTCGGCCACATTCTTGGCGATGCCCAGGTCGGTCAGCTTCACATGGAGGGCGCCGCCGGGGTCCTCGTCCAGCAGCACGTTGGCCGGCTTGACGTCCCGGTGGACGATGGCCTGATGGTGGATGGCGCCCAGGGCGGCAGCCGTCTGGCGGAGCACGTGGACGACTCTGACGATGGACAGCTCCCTTTCGCTGCGCATCAAGTCGTGCAGACTCCGGCCGACGAACTCCATGGTGTAGAAGTAGTCATCGTCGACCTGGCCGGATTCGAAGAACTTGACGATGTTCGGATGCTGAACGCTGACCAACATGCGCACCTCGCGGTCGCGCAGCTTGCGGCTGACCTCCGGGGGGCGCTCCTCGCCCGACTCGAACACCTTCAGGGCCATGACGCGTCCGCTGTCCGTCTCCAGGGCCCGGTAAACGCTGCCCATGCCCCCCTTGCCCATGTGCTCCAGCAGCGTGTAGGGTCCGAACTGGCGGGGTCTCATCGCCGGTCGCCCTCCCCCCTCATGCGTCCTATGCCCAGCAGACGGGCTATGTTGGCGCTCTCGTCCTGCACCGCGTGGATCCTGCCGGTCCGACTGCTCATCAGGCTGGTCAGGCCCGGGCCGTGACCGGCCTGGGTGCAGCGGCAGTGCACCACCACCCCAACGCTGACCGCCCCGCGGCGGAAGGTGCGACCGTAGGTGTGGTCGGCGTCCTCGACAGCCACCAGGTCGCCCAGGCGCAGCCCGGCCAGGCCGTACTCCCTCACCACGTCGTCATCGAAGAGCTGTATGTCGTAGTCCCCCGTCAGCGTATGGGCGCGGCCCAGGCCGCTGCCCATCAGCGCCGCCGGAATGCGCCGCGTCACCCGCACCCGCAGCAGGTCCCCGTCGCGGCGGGGGCCGAGAGCCTGCAGCAGCCGGGGGTCCATGTTCATCAGGCTGACCTCGGGCACGTCGGGGAGCTTCAGGCCCAGGCCGCGAGCGCGGATCTGCACCTTGTCGCCGACCACCATCTTCTGCAGCGCCTCGTCCGGGAAATCCATCAGCACGTGCTCGACGCCGCCGTGCTTGCCCGTGACCACTCCCTGGGCGCCCTTGGCGTCGCCGCTGACCACGGCGCCCACGTTCCCCACGCAGGCGAGCATGTTGAGGGCGGTGTTCTTATCCTTGTCATCGTTCTTGACGGAGACGCCCGGCTCCAGGTGGTCGCATTCCCAGTCCAGGGCGCTGTCGCCGACCTTGCAGTTGTAGGTGATGCCGCCCGCCCCGGGCAGGATGCTGGCCACGCCGTCGGGGTCCAGCCGCCACCGGGCGCCGCTGACCGGGGCGGCTACCTGGCCCAGGACGGACATCTCGACCAGGCGCTCCTCGTTGGTTCTGAGCGGTTCGGAGGGCTGGTCGGGCATGGTCCGGTGCTCCTCAGGAGGAAGTCCTCAGTTCATCGGCCAGCCGGGCGGCCTGCTCGGCCAGTTCGGGCAGCCCGAGGCGCTGCCGCGCTTCTTCGAGGGTCTCTATGGCCTCCTGGCGACGGCCCTCCTCCAACAGGTAGTCTGCCCGTCGGCGGACGGCTTCCAGCTCTGCCCGGGCGAGGCGGCGCATGTACTGCTCCTGGTGACGCAGCAGGGGCAGTGCCTCCTCCGGCGGCGGGATTCCCCGCAGCCCTTCCAGCAGGGCCACCGCCCGCGTGAAATCGCCGGCGGCCTCGGCCTCTGCCAGCTCGGTCAGCCCCTGCTCCACTGCTTCCCACAGGGCGCTTTCGACCCGCTGGCGGGCCATCCGGGCCGTGCGTGTGTCAGGGTGGTCCCGTTCGAGCCGGCGGAGCTGCTCGAGCCCCTGCTGGAGGTCCCCCGCTTCGATGGCGGCCACGCCGTGCCGGTAGAGGGCCTGCACGTCGGGACCGGCGCCCGCCAGCAGGGAGCGGCGGGGCGCGAGCACGCCGTGCGCGTAGAGAAGAACCCCGCCGCACACGACGCCGACCACCAGCGCAACGGCGACCAGGAACGTCAGGTTCTCCCGCAGGGCGCGCACAGACCGCGGGCCCCCTCCGCCTGCAGTGCGGGTGGCCAGCCGCGTGCGCAGCCGGATGTCGTTCAGGCTGGCCACGGGGTCCTCTTTGACCTCCAGCCGGCTGTCCAGCTCCGCCTCGCGAATGGCCAGCAGCGGACTGGAGCGGCGCGCGTCCTCGTCCAGCAGGTCGAAGCGGAACACCACCGAGGTCAACCGGAGGGTGTCGCCCGGGCTCAGGACGCGCCGGTGGGCGATCTTCTGCCCGTTGACCACCGTCCCCTTCTTGCTGTTCATGTCGCTGACCACCCAGCGGCCGTTGATTAAGGCCAGCTCGCAGTGGAACCGGCTGACCGCCGGATTGGCCAGGCGAACAGTGTTGTGAGAGGAGCGACCAATGGTGGTGACCCGGTTGCGGGACAGCTTCCAGAAGCTGCCCGGCTCCGGGCCCTGGATCATTATGAGCACGGGCTGTCTGGGCGCCATGAGCGCCTCCGGAAGGCTCGCAACATGTTCCACAGAAGCTCCAGGATAACCGCCCGGTCAGCCGTCGTGCAACGGCGGAGCCGGGGTCCTGTCGTGCTTCCGCAACACGGCCAGCACCCGCTCGATGTCCGCGGGCAAGGGTGCTTCGTGCGACATCGGCACGCCCGTGGCGGGATGGGCGTAGAGGATGGCGGCGGCGTGCAGAGGGCAGCGGACAAGCAGTGTGCCGCCGCGGGGCAGCCGGACTGCCGAACCGAGCACGCGCTGAAGATCCTCCGCCGTCAGCGCGTCCCGGCGGCCGTAAAGCCGGTCAACGGCCAGCGGATAGCCCACGGCGGCCAGGTGCACCCTGACCTGGTGCTGGCGCCCTGTCACCGGCCGAGCCCTGAGCAGCGTGAAATGCCCGAACCGCTGCACGACCTGCACCTCCGTCACGGCGTGTGCGCCTTTCGTGCGGGCGGCGCGCATCTGGCACACGCTGCCCGGTTCGCGTTCGACGGGTATATCCAGCGTAGCCTGCTCTCGGGGGAACACCCCCTCGGCCAGAGCGAGATACTGCTTGGCGACCTGTCGGTGCTGGAACTGCATGCTCAGGGCACGGGCGGCCTCCACGTTCGTAGCCACCAGCAGCACCCCGCTCGTGTCCGTGTCCAGGCGGTGGACCGCGTGTGGCCGCCGGTAGGGACCGCCCCGGGGGGCGTCGCGGTTCAGGTAGGCCACCAGCGACTCGTAGAACTCCGCGCCCTCCCCGCCCCGCCCGGGCAGCACTGGGTGTCCGGCCGGCTTGTTGATGCACAGATGGCCGGACTCCTCGTGGAGGATGTCCAGCGGGAGGGCCTGCTGCGGGAGCGGGCCGGGCCGCACTTCCTCCGGCAGGGCGACCACGTCCCCCGGGCGGACGGTCTGTCCCGTGGTCCCGACGCTGGCGTTCACCCGCACCCGCCCTTGCCCGACCAGCCGGCGCAGGGACGCCTTCGAGCGGTTGATGAGCCGTGAGCTGAGGAACTCCAGCAGACTCCGGGGTTCAGCCCCCGGGGGCACCTCCAGCAGAGACCCGTCTCGCCGGTCCTCGGGTGAAGAGGCCATTCGCTCAACTGTAGGGAAGGGCCTCGCCGGAGCCCCGGAAGCGGGTGAAGCTCCATCCGCCCCGGCGCTTGACGAAGATGAAGTCCAGACCGAGCATCTCCGGCTCTCCGGCCCGGCCCGAGGCCCAGCTATAGGGCACCTCGTAGTGGATGCTGATCACGCCGGGCGACTTGTAGAGCACCTCCAGCGGCTGGGAAGGATCCGGCCAGGCCAGCACGTCGAGCTGCACGATGATGCGCAAGTCGCTGAATACGGAGACTGTCTCCGGCGCCCCGAACAGGCGCGCGAAGAAGCCCGCCTCCGCCCGCCGGTGGTGAGCGCCCGGTTCGTCGGGCAGAGCGTAGTAGACATCGCCGGCGTGGCCCTCCATCAGGTCCCTCAGGACCGGCAGCACGGCCGCCCGCAGGGAGGCCTGCACCTCGCTCGGGGGGTCAAGGCGGTCGTCCTCCTCCGGCAGTTCCATCGTGAAGTCGTGCAGCCACCACTGCTCGCCCGAGCGCGCCAGCACCACCGTGTCCCGCAGACTCTGGCCCCGGACGTTGCTGCCCGGCAGGCGCAGCTTGATGCGCGCGCCCTTGGCCTGCGACATGTTCCGGGGGCTGAGGGCCGCCTCCATGTTCACCGTGTAGCCGCTGTAGCGCCCCAGCCAGCACGCCTGCTCGAAGCGGAAGACCAGTTCGGCCGAGCGGTTGCCGCTGGTGTTCGGTGGCAGGAGCCGCTGCATGGCTTCTGGGTACTTGGCCCGCACGGCGGCGGCAAACTCGCCGAGCAGTCCGCGAATCTGTTGGGATTCCTGCGCCGTCAGCTCGGGGGGCGACCCCCGCAGCACGGCACATCCAGTCGCTACGCACCCAACCGTCAGGACCAGAGCAACCGCATGGCGCGCCTTCACCGGGTGTATCCTCCTTGCAGGTGACACGAGCAAGAGAGCCATGTTAGCCTCGCCCGCCGGCGCCCGCAAGCCGACGGCCCGCCTCGGCCGGGGCGCCGCGCGACGGAATTCTGCGCCCCTCCGGGGTGAACACCAGCCGCACGATGGTGGCCACGCCGCCGAGTATCTCCCGCAGGGACATCTTCGACTTGCCCCCGCGGCGGTCCTGGAATGTGATGGGCACTTCCGCAATGCGCCACCCCCTGCCGGAGCAGTGCCAGAGCATCTCCTCCTGGAAGGAGTAGCCGCGCGAGACGATGTTCTCGGCGGCTATGTTCTCCAGCACGGAGCGGCGGAAGCAGCGGAACGCGCCGGTGCAGTCGGCCGGCTCCAGGCGCAGGCACAGGCGGGCCACCACGTTCGAAGTGGAGCTGAGCAGAATCCGATGGAAAGGCCAGTCCGCGTGCCCTCCCCCCGGGCAGTAGCGAGAGCCGATGACCACGTCGGCCTCGCGGCTGGCCTCCAGCATGGCGGGGATGCGCTCCGGGGGGTGGCTGAAGTCCGCGTCCATGGTGATGACTCGGCTGTAGTGCCGCTGGAGCGCCCAGCGGTAGCCGGCGAGGTGCGCCGTGCCCAGACCGAGCTTGCCTTGCCGGCGCAGCAGGTGGACGCGCGGTTCATCGTCAGCCAGTTGCTCGACCAGTTCCGCGGTGCCGTCCGGGCTGTTGTCGTCCACGACGAGCACTTCGACGGCCCGGCCCTGTCGCAGTATCTCCCGGCACAGGCGCCCGATGTTCTCTCGCTCGTTGTAGGTGGGCACCACGACAAGGGTCGCCAGTTCGTCGGCGGCACGGTTCATCGGGGGCATCTCCTCGCCGGGGCAGTTCAGCCGGGGCGCACTATCTGACCGGACAGCTTCCGCACCGTTACCTTGCCGTCGCAGATGTGCATCTGCCGGTCCGCGTAGGGCAGCTCGTCCGGGTAGTGGCTGATGGTCAGAACGGTCCGGTTGCGGATGAGGCTGGACAGGCCGTCCAGAGCGCGCTGGCGCGCCTCCCGGTCCAGGGAGACCAGTGGCTCGTCCATGATGAGTATCTTCGGGTTCTTCAGTATGGCGCGGGCAATCATCAGCCGCCTTTTCTCGCCCGCCGAGAGCTGCACTCCGCCGTCGCCGATGGGAGTGTTGTAGCCGTTGGGCAGGCGGCGGATGAACTCGTCGGCGTAGGCCCGGCAGGCGGCCTCGATGACCTGTTCGTTCGACGCCTGGGGCCAGGCGTAGCGGATGTTTGCCATGACGCTGTCGTTGAACAGGAAGCAGTCCTGGAAGACGAACCCGATCTGCCGGCGCAGGGCGCTCAGGGTGAAATCGCGGACGTTGCGGCCGTCAATGCGTATCTGGCCTTCCTGCGGGTCGTAGAACCGTGGGATCAGGTTCACGCAGGTGCTCTTGCCGGCGCCGCTCGGGCCGGTGATCAGCACGTGCTCGTTGGGACGCACCGTGAAGGAGATCTCGTCCAGGACCTTCTTGGAGCCGTTGTAGGAGAACGTCACGTCGCGGAACTCGACCTCGCCCTGACGGATCTCGGCGGGGATGGCGCGCTCGCTCTCCCGCACGCCGGGCTCGATCTCCAGTATCTCATTGACCCGCTCCACGGAAGTGGCCGTGCGGGTGAACTTGCCCGCCTGGCCCACCAGCTTCAGAAGCCGTGGGTAGAGCTTGCCCACCACCAGGTAGAAGGTCAAGAACTCGCCGGCGCTCAGTCCCTTGCCGTAGAGGAACAGGTAACCCCCCAGCCCCACCACCACGATGTTGCCCAGCCCGACCAGCACGTCCGCGCTTACCTTCTGGAGGGTGTAGTACTTGCTCTGTTTGATCTGGGCCTGCATGCCCTTGCGCATGGAGCGGCGGATCTTCTCCTGCTCCAGAAGCTGGGTGGCCGCCGCCTTGACGGCGGCCGCTCCCCCCGCGTCGAACTGCTCGACCAGGTTGCCGCTCACGTCGGCCGTCCGCTCGCTGGCCTCGCGGGCATAGGTGGCGATGGGACGGCGGAAAAGGTAGTAGACCAGCGCGTGGTAAGGCATGACGGCCAGCGTGACCAGGCAGAGGAAAGCGTTGATGTAGAACATGATGCCCGCCGCCACCAGCAGCACCAGCACGTTGATGGCCAGGTTGGCCAGCTCCTCCTGGATGAACTGCTTGACCTTCTGCACGTCCTGCAGCACGCGCGCGGAGATCCTGCCCGGATTGCTGCGCTGGTAGAACTCCACCGACAAGGTGTGCAGGTGGCTTATGAGCCGCTGGCGCATCTCGAAGGCCACCTTCTCCCCCACCACGATCATGCGCGGCTTGGAGACGTAGTAGAGCAGGTTGCGCAGCACGTAGATGCCCAGCACCACGAGCAGGACCTTGACCACCAGCGAAATGCTCTGTCGGAGCGCTTCCTCGGTGGTCGGCACCCCTGCCTTGAAGACGTTGTCAATGACGTAGCCCAGGACCCTGGGCATGGCCAGCTCGAGGAAGGCCAGCGCGACGAAGCAGAGGAACACCCCGCCCAGCACCACCCGGTGTGGGCTGAGCAGGGCAACCATCTGCCGTAGTGAGCCGGCCTTTCCCCTGGCGGCCATCAGGGCTCCCCGCCTTCCGGTCCGTTGCTGTGCACCGGTGAAGCCGCGCGGCCACAAAATCCCACCTGACCATCCTTCAGCACCACGACCACCCCGTTATCATAGTACCAAACCTGTATCTCGTCTGCCATCCGCCGGGTGTCACGAAGGGCCGGTTCGCCCAGCTCCGCCCTGACCTGCTGCGCGGTCATGCCGGCATCAACCCGCGCCTCCGGGCCGGGCGGCACTGCGGCCGGACCGGGCGCCGGCCCGGCCTGCCCCGCACACCCGGCAGTCAGCGCCAGGGCCAGCATGGCGAGCCACCTGCTCACGGCAGTTCCTCCGGGATGGTGCGGTTGATGATCTCGTAGGCCATCTCCAGCCTCTGCTTGAGGGCCGCGTAGTAGTAGTCGCTCTTGTAGAAGTTCTCAGCCACCTGGTGGTCAACCAGGAACATGCGTTCCTCTTCGGCTCCGAACTCGGGCACGACGATACGCCTGCCAACCCGGAACCGCTGCAGAGTCAGCAGCCGCTCGAAGTTGTTGACCGCCGCTATCTCACGCAGGGCGATGGAGTTCTTCAGGCGCGCCAGGCTGTCACGATCGTCGATGGCCAGGGCGAAGCTGTCGGGCAGGTACTGCTCACTCACCTGATTCAGCTCGTGCAGGCGCTGCTCGACGGCGTGGTCATCCTCGTCCTGCAGCGTCAACCATTCTGCCTCCGCCACGGGCGCCCGGAGGGCCTCCTCCAGGCCCCCCGTGGGCTCGTGCCTGAACTTCAGCACCAGGACGTCCTTCGGGTAGGGCCGGTTGAAGTAGCCCTGAAGCGTACCGTCCGGGCTGGCCTGCTCCAGGACGCCGCGGCCGCCGCGAGCGAGGAACCGCACGTCGAATCCTGCCGGCATCGAAGGATCAGAGAGGAAGAACAGCATGTTCTCGGTCGGGATACGTTCGTGCAGCTCCAGCTTATCCCGAGCGATCTCGAACAGCATCCGGATGACCACGGCGTCCTCACCGGGGATGACCCCGGAGGCCATCTCGGCGAACGGCGAGCGGGCGGCATACTCCGGGTTGGCTATCACGAAGCGCCGGACCCGGGACATGGTGCGCCGTATGGTCCGGCTGGTCTCCAGGAAGCCCAGGTCGAAGACGTCCTCCGCCTTCAGCCGATAGGAGTTGCGGAACAGGCGGTTGTCCAGGAAGTCGAACCGCTCGCTGTCCTTCGGCAGCACGGCCCGCTGGCCGCCCCGGCTGGAGATGACCCGGGGGGTGAGCACGATGATGACCTCGCGCTTCTCCCGCCGTCGGCTGCGCCGCTGGAAGAGCTGACCCAGGATGGGAATGCGCGAGAGCACGGGCACCCGATCCACGGTGCGGGCCTTCTCGTTGCGGATCAGGCCGCCGATGATGAACGGCGTGTTGTCCTGCACTCGGGCGACCGTCTGCACGATGCGCCGGTTGATCAGTGGGGCGACGTTCTGGCCCTCGATGACGACAAACTCCTCCTCCGGCGCCTCGCTGACCTCCACCAGTATTTGCAGTGCCACCGAGCGGTCGTCCTGGCTTATGCGGGGGCGGATGTTCAGCACGATGCCCACGGTCTCGAAGTCAATCTTGAAGTTGGTCGTTGTCTCCCGCACCAGGGTGGTGAGGACCGGCACGTCGCGCACGATCCGTATCTGGGCGTTCTCGTTGTTCAGCACCAGCACGGAAGGGCTGGACAGCACCTCCCCCTGGCCCTCCTGGATGATCATGCGGATGACGTAGCGGATCCGTTCGGCCAGGTCGGCCGGGGTGGCCAGATCCTCCGGGTTGTGGTGGAGCAGGAATGGGATCGGGTCACCGCGCGCCCACCCCTCCGGTGTGGCAAAGCTGGACCACCGGAACTCGTTGCCGAACAGCTCAAACTCCGTGCCCAGCTCCTTGAAGCTGTCCTCGGTCAGCTCAATCAGCAGCCCCTCTATCAGCACCTGCCGCTCCTGCACGTCAATGGTTCGGTCGAGCAGCTCCCTCAGCTCGCCCGCCCGAATGCACTGACTGCTGTGGTAAACGATCATCAGTCGGTCGCGCGGGGCGGAGAGGGTCTGGTTTTCGAGCACCTGGCCGGAGGCGGAGTCGTCGGTGACGATGCTGCGGCTGTCCGCGGCTGGAATGGGAAAGACGGCCGGAAGCTGGTTCAGGGTGACCTCTCCCCCCGGCGGCTCGGTGTTGTAGCCGAGCTGCCCCAGGATAGTCACGGCGTCCGTTACGTCCATGCAGCTCAACTGGTAGGTCTCGTGCATCAGTTCGGAGAAGCGGTACTTGCGGGGGGACTGCTGGATGTCCTGCATCGCTTGGTCGGCCGCTTGGGCGACGGCCTCCAGGTCGGCGCCGACCTCCTCCCCCTCCGACCGGGCCAGCAGGCAGAGCCGGGACGCACGCATAGTATAGGACTCCAGCCCCACGACTATCTGCCGGGCCGGGCCGTCCTCGGTGGGATGCACAAGACAGGAGTAGCGGTCCAGCCCCTCGGGCAGATCGGGGAAGTCCTCCTCCGCCCGCCCGTAGCCCAGCTCGAGTGTGGCGTGGTTCAGCGCCGCCTGGTAGACGTCCCGGCACGCCTCCTCGCACAACCCCTCCAGCGGCACCTCCTGTGCCGATTCGGCTCCCGCAGTCGCTCCGGCACCGGCAACCAGCAAGACACACAGCACCAGGACCGTCCGTGCAGGCCGTAAGATCATGGCAGACTCCTTCCCACCTCTTCTGTCTCGGACAGAGACACGCTGCCCGGCTCCCACACGACGGGCAAGGGGTGGACGTCAGCGAGAAAACGCCGGGTACAACTCGGCCCGACCCATTGGGCGGACCGGAGTGCAACCGGGATGCAGGCCGACAGCTTCACGCGTCAGTCCGGGCTGCGCGCCGGATGAACTCCGGGCGCGCCGGTCCCGAAACCGGGCGGCTCGGGCGCACCGACGCTCAGCCAAGGTCCTTTCGGGATTGGATCACCCTGTGCACCAGCCCGTATTCCACCGCCTCCTGGGCCTCCATCCAGTAGTTGCGGCGGGTGTCCTGCTCGACCTTCTCCAGGGGCTGGCCCGTCTCTTCCGCTATCAGTGAGTTTATGCGCTGGCGAATCTTCAATATCTGGTCGGCCTCGATCTCGATGTCGGCGGTTGAGCCGCGCACGCCGCCGGAGGGCTGATGGATCAGGAAGCGCGAGTTGGGCAGGGACAGCCGGTCCTCCTTCGCCGCCGCCAGCATCACGATCACCGCGGCGCTCGCCGTCAGCCCGGTGCATATGCAGCGCACCGGAGCGGAGATGAACCGGGCCATGTCGTAGATGGAAAACCCCGCGTCCACGCTGCCTCCGGGCGAGTTGACGTAGAGGTCAACCGGCGCCTCGGCGTCCTCCTCGTCCAGGAGCAACAGCCGCGAGGTGATCTCCTCGGCCAGCTCCGAGGTGATGGGCTCGGCCAGCAGGACTATGCGCGAATCCAGCAGCCGGTCCACCACGCTCCTCTGCGGGTACTCCTCCTCTTCGTCGTCTTCCGCGCCGAACGGCCGCAGTTCCTCGTTCTGTCCCATCTGTCCTCTTACCAGGGGTCTCCGGGGGCAAGGGGCTATTGTAGTCAACCCCGCGGACGTTTGCAAAAACGCGCGCAGCGACGGGCGCTGCTTGCCGCAGTGCCGGGCTTCGTCTAACCTGCTGCCTGTCGCAAGGCGTCACCTCCACACCGGGGAGCTTCAGCCATGCGGAAGCTCCGATCCGAGCTGGACCAGGCCCTGGCGGGCAAGGCGCGGCCAGCGGTCAGCGTCCTGCGGGCCGGCGGACTGGGCGATACGCTGCTGGTCCTGTCGGCGGTGCAGATTCTGCTCAGTGAAGTGCCGCGGGCACAGGTCACGCTGGTCGGCTCGGCGTGGGCGGAGCGGCTTCGGCCGCTGCTGAGTTGCGACGTGCGTGTGCGACGGTTCGACGCGGCTCAGCTCAGCCGGTGGTTCCGGCCCCGGCTGAAGCAGGACGAGAGCGGACTGCTTTCGGCCGCCGACGCGGTCATCCTCTACTCCTCCGGCCGGGCCGATGTCCTGGAGGAGAACGCCCGGCGGCTTTGCCCCGGCCAGGTGCTCGTGCACCCGCTGGGTCCACCAGAGGGCGTCCACGCCGCGACCCATTTCGCCCGCGCCGTGGCTGAGGTCGGACGGACCGAGGACGTGCCGATACCCGCGCTCCGCGCGCCGGAGCGCCTGGCAGGATGGGCGGCGGGCTGGCTCCGCGCCCGCCTCCCGGCGCAGGTGGCGCCCCTGGCACTCCATCCGGGCAGCGGTGGCGAGCGTAAATGCTGGCCACCCGAGCGTTTCGCAGAACTCGCGCGGCGACTGGAGCGGCCCTGTATCGTGCTCGAGGGACCGGCCGACCGAGATCCATGTCGCCGCGTGCTGGAGCGCCTGCCGCAGGCGGCTTCGGTGCGGGGACTGAAGCTACACCAGGTGGCCGCTCTCCTGACACGTTCCGCACTGCTGGTGTGCAACGACAGCGGCGTGGGCCATCTGGCCGCGGCGCTGGGCGTGGCCACCGTGCCCGTCTTCGGCCGGACCGACCCCCGCACCTGGTCGCCCCGCGGCCCGGCCGTCTCCGTGGTCCCGCCTGCGCCCGACGCGGCAGACGGCTGGCCGTCGGTCGATCAGGTCCTCAAGGCGGCCCGCCGGTTGCAGGCGAGGCAAGCCTGACATACGATGCGGGACCCTGCATAGAGGAATGCGGCAGTGGACCCGGAAGCGCTGAGAGAGCGGCTGCGGCTGGAGAAGATGATGGGTGTGGCAGCCCTGCCCCGGGGCGCTTCCTCGCCGGCGGCCGACGAGCTGGCGCGCATCGAGGCCGAGGTGATGCGCTGCGCGGCGTGCCGCCTCCACAAGGAGCGCACTCAGGGCGTGTTCGCCCGCGGCGACCCCACGGCCGACCTGATGTTCATCGGCGAGGCCCCCGGGCGGGAGGAGGACCTCCAGGGGGAGCCGTTCGTCGGACCGGCCGGGCAGCTTCTGGACCAGATGATCCACGCGATGGGACTGGAGCGGGACGAGGTCTACGTCACCAACATCCTCAAGAGCCGCCCCCCCGGCAACCGCGACCCGCGGGCCGACGAGGTGGAGGCGTGCTGGCCGTTCCTCGAGCGCCAGATCGAACTGGTGGCGCCGAAGATCATCTGCACCCTCGGCCGCCCCGCCTCCAACACACTGCTGGGCGGCGACCGGGCCATGGGCCAGATGCGCGGCCGGTGGCACGGCTTCCGCGGCGTGCCCGTCATGCCGACTTATCACCCGGCCTACCTGCTGCGCTCCCCCGCTCAGAAGAAGAAAGCCTGGCAGGACCTGAAGCAGGTAGTGGTCGCGCTTGCAGAGGGCGTTCCCGCCTCGCCCGGCCTGTTCTGACCCACGCTCAGCGTCTCCGCACCAGTTCCGTCCTCTCGACGCGGTCCGCCTCCAGCACCGGCGCGATGTCCCGCAGGAACCGGTGCGCGTCCCGGCCGTAGCCTGCAGTGGGGCGCAGCTTGGGCACGCGCTCCCGCCAGTAGCGGTTGAACGCCGTCATGTAGAGCTCGCGGACGTACTTGGCCACCATCGAGGCCAGGGCAGCGGGGAGCACCTGCCGGTCCCCTTCCTCCAGGAACGTGACGTGCAGCGTCCTGTCGCCGCCGGAGATCCTGTAGGCGGACCGCGAGGATTCCTCCGCCAGGATGTCGCACCCGCAGTGGGGGAAGGCGTCCCGCAGAAGCCGCCGGTAGCGCATGCGGGCTCCGTGCCTGTCCACCGTCACGTGGACGGCTCCCGAACCGGCCTGGCGCCACAGCCCCTGCAACAGCAGCCCGCACTTCTGGAACAGCAGCAGGGACTTGTTGCGGGTGCGTGCCACGATGCGGTTGTACTCGGCGGGCAGCACGACGGCGGCCCGCACGCCGACCAAGCGCACTCCGCTGAGGCTCAGCGCCCGCCGGAGCACGGCCGCCTTGCTCTCGACGGCGGACCGGTTGCTCTCCAGGGGCAGGTCAAGCTGCGGCGCACCTGCGAACCAGGGGGCCAGGTCCTGTCCGGCGGCCTCAACAGCACCCAGCAGTCTGAGCAGATCGAACCCCCGCTCGCAGCGCCGGCCCATCGCCCCGCTGAAGACCCCCAACACGCCGTCCTCCAACCGCTTCAGCCCCCGGGCGGGGGAATAGACCTCCTTGCTGTCATTGATGACCACCCGGCCTGCGCTGCCCCGCGCCGACCGGCAGACACCGTCCCGCAACAGCTCCCACAAGATGCCCGCCGACGGCTCCCCCCGCAGCTCGAAGGCCGCACAGCCCACCACCAGCGGGCCCAGCGGCGGCCCGTAACCTGCCTCGTCTATGCCCGCCCACAGTGCCATGACCGATCCCGTTCGGCTTGTTCAGCCTGTGACCGGGGGCATCCTATGGCAGCCGGGCCCGCTTGTCCAGCCGCAGCCCGCCGGCCGGGCGCTTCCCTTGAAAAACGGGCCGCGAACGGTTCTCCTATCGGTGGTTGGACGTCCCGGGCGAAACTGACCGTCACGGAGGTCGGCCATGGCAGAGCAACAGAACGAGGAGCCGCAGCAGGAGCCGCGCGTCCACGTGGACGAGGAGTGGAAGAAGGCCGTGCAGGAGGAGAAGGCCCGCCTGCGCGAGCAGGACCAGGCCACCCGCCGCCCCGGCACCGGCCCGGCGGCGCGGGGCCAGCCCCTGCCGGAGCCCAGCATCCCCATCTTCCTGGCCGGGCTCTACACGCAGACGCTCGTGGCCCTCGGCGAGATGGAGAACCCGGCCACCGGCAAGAGAGAACGTCGCCTGGATGAGGCCCAGTACCTCATTGACACCATTTCCCTGCTGCGGGGCAAGATGGAAGGGAATCTTGACGCCGACGAGCAGGCATACGTGCAGAACTTGCTGACCGATCTGCGTATGCGCTACGTCAGCGCGCAAGGCGCCGGCGAAGCGGCCACGGAGTCGGAGGAACCCGAGCCCGACCAGTAGCGGGCCGCCGGCAAGCGTTGACGGCTCTGAGCGTCCGCACGTATAATGCAGGTGGACTAAGCGAAGGCGCCCGTTCGGTGGACCTGGGCATAATAATCGAAGATTGGCCCTACGACGAAGACGACGACACGGCCAACGTGCGCAAGGTGATGGGCGTTGACGGTCGGCCGAAGGTTCAGGTGCGCGTTCGCAGCGGGCTGATCCAGTGGGAGGCCGAGGGCAGGCCCGACGGGCTGCGCCCCCACGGAAAGGAGAGCGTGCTGAAACACTGCGAGGACGCGATCCGCACCGAAGGGCGCGGCGCCTCCACGCTGACCCCCGAACTGGTCGAGGAGCTGGTGCTGGAGCTGTTCGACTACTATCGCCGCAGCCAGGCGTTCTTCCACCTGGGGGACTACCCGCACGTTCTGGCCGACGTAGACCATGCCCTCCGCGCGCTGAGCCTGTTGCGCCATTGCCCGCTGGAGGACAGCATGCAGGTGGACCAGTACCGGCCGGGTTTGATCCTGGACAGGGCTCGCGCGCGGATGCTGCTGGAAGTGGGCCGCGGCGACGCCCGGGCCGCCCTGGACGCGTTGAACCGGGGTATCCAGGACGTGGAGCAGTTCTACCTGCAGCACGAACTGGACGAGGAAGTACCCGACAGTCCGGAGCGTCAGATGCTGATCGAGCTGCGCCGCAGCCTGCGGGAGCGGCACAACGTGCCCCTGAACGACTCCGAGCTTCTGCGCAGCCTGCGCATCGAACAGGAAGTGGCCATACGGCGGGAGAACTACGAGATGGCCGCCCGACTGCGCGATAAGATCAACTCCCTGAAGCAGAAGACCGGCATAGGCGAGTAGGCGCCCGGCGGGTCCCCCT
>CAYFVS010000344.1:0-1672 GCA_964346565.1 uncultured candidatus Brocadiaceae bacterium
CGCCCCCTCCAACCGCCAGGAGCCCGTCCTTCGCGCCGCCTCCCGCAGGGCCAGCACTTCGGCATGGGCGGTGGGGTCCTGGAGCGACTCGCGCAGGTTGTGTGCCCGGGCGAGCACCCGGCCGTCGCGAACGACCACGCAGCCGACGGGCACCTCGTCCCGGGGAATGGCAGCCCGGGCCTCCTCAAGAGCCATCGCCATGTAGCGTTCATCATCGCCGCACACGGAAGACTCCATCGCAGCACAGGATCGCTGAGGAAGGCGTCCGCCTCTTGCCAAGGCATTCTGACCTCTGTAGCATAATCGCGCAACCGGAGCCAACGAGTCCGCCGCAGGGAGACCGAGATGCCCGAGTTAGCAGCAGCCCAGATAGCCCACATGACCGGCGGCCGACTGGTCGGCCCGGAGGACGTCATCATCACTGACATCCGTTCGGCCGGGGAGGCCGGCCCCGGGGACGCGGCGTTCGTGCGCGACGTCGAGGAGGCATCCCGCTGCCGGGCGGGCGTGCTGATAGCCCCTGAGGAGGTGCCCGGTCGGGAAGGGGCGACGGTCGTGTGCGACGATCCGGAAGCGGCCGCGGCGATTGTGCTGGAGGCAGTCGCCAGGGAGAGGCTGCGCCCTCCGAAGGGCGTCAGCCCGGAGGCGCTGGTGGACGGTTCAGCGCGGCTGGGACAAGACGTGGCCGTGGGAGCGGGTGCCTATATCGGGCCGGACGCCGTGCTGGCCGACGGCGTGGTGGTCTATCCCCTGGCCTACGTGGGACCGGGCTGCCGGGTCGGCAGCGGGACGATGCTGTTCCCCCACGTCTGCCTTCACGCGGGGGTGACGATCGGGGCGGACTGCATCATCCACTACGGCGCGGTGATCGGCGGGGAGGGCTTCGGCTTCATCCAGCGGGCGGGGCGCCACGTGAAGCTGCCCCAGGTGGGGACGGTTCGCATCGGCGACCGGGTGGAAATCGGGGCGTTGAGCGCGGTGGACCGGGCCACGTTTGAAGCCACGGTCATCGAGGACGGCACCAAGATAGACAACCTCTGCCAGATAGCGCACAACTGTCGCATCGGCCCGGACTGCGTCATTGCCGGCTGCGCCAGCCTGGCCGGCAGCGTGCGCCTTGGGCGCGGCGTCATGCTGGCCGGGGGGGTGGACATAGCGGACCACGTCAACGTGGGTGACGGCGCCGTGCTGGCCGCCGGGTCGGGCGCCCACCGGGACGTGGAGCCGGGCGCCGTGCTGCTGGGCCGGCCGGCCCAGCCCATAGCGGAGGGGCGGCGGACCATGGTGCTCATCTCGCGGCTGCCCGAGATGGCGAAGCGCCTCCGGGAGCTGGAGAAGCGACTCGACGCGCTGGGTGAGGACGGCGCGGAGGACCCGGCCTGAGGCCAGCGCGCCCGCCGACGGCGGGCGGCTGGACTTGCACCCGGCGCATTCATTATCATGTCGGCAGCGATGGGCTTTGCTCCGTCCAGGCCGCAATCCGGGAGACCGCCAGATGCTGCGTGAACTCGCCTGCCTTGCCATCTGCCTGTCCGTTCTGCTGCCGGGCTGTGAGAAGAGGGAACCCGAACCGGCGCCGCCCGTGGTGGAGGTCGAGGCGCCCGCCGAGAAGCCGCCCCCCGAGGCAGCCCCGATACCGGGCCGCCAGGGGCTGTTCATAGACCCTCCACCC
>CAYFVS010000345.1:0-4274 GCA_964346565.1 uncultured candidatus Brocadiaceae bacterium
CCGAACCGCCGGGCGTCGGCCAGGTAGGTGCGCGCGTCGTAGAAACCGGCCTTGTTGGCGATGACCGACGCCAGGAACTCGGCCGGCCAGTGGGCCTTCAGGTAGGCGGCCTGGTAGGAGATGTGCCCGTAGGTGGTCGCGTGGGCCTTGCAGTAGGAGTAGGCGGCGAAGTCCTCGATGCGCTTCCAGATGTCCTCGGCTGCGCTCCGCTCCACGCCGCGCCCCACGGCCCCGCGCACGAAGCGGTCGCGGAACTGGTGAAACTTCTCCGGGGAGCGGTCCTTGGAGATGAGCTTACGCAGCTCGTCGCCCTCGGCCAGCGTGAACCCGGCCACCGTCCGCGCCACGTGCAGGATGTCCTCCTGGTAGAGCATCACCCCGTAGGTCCCACCCAGGGCCTCTTCCAGGAGCGGCGTGGGGTAGCGGACGGGCTCCTCGCCGCAGCGGCGCCGGATGAAGGCGTGCTTCATCCCGCTGCTGGAGGGGCCGGGGCGGATGAGCGAGAGGCCCTGGACGAGGTCCATGATGCTGCTGGCGCGCAGCATCTGGAGCAGTTGTCTCATGCCGGGGGATTCGATCTGGAAGCAGCCCATCGTGCGGCCGCTTGCCAGCAGGTCGGCCGTGCGGGGGTCGCGGTCGGGCAGGCGGTCCAGATCCAGCTCGACTCCCCGGTTTTGCCGCACGGCGCGGGCGGCCTCCGAGACGATGGACAGCGAGCGCTGCCCCAGCAGGTCCATCTTCACCAGGCCGGTCATCTCGATTTCGTCCATCTCGTACTGGGTGACCACGATGCCCTTGGCGCTGTCCTCCAGGGGCGTGTACCAGGTGAGAGGTCGGTCGCCGATGACCAGCCCGCCCAGGTGGATGCTGAGGTGGCGCACGGAGCCGTCCACCTTCAGCGCGGTCCGGACCACGGTGCGCCAGGGCTCTTTGGCGATGGGGAAGTCCTTCATCTCGGGGAACAGCTCCCCGGCCTCCCCGATGCTGGACACGCCGAAATGGGGCAGCAGCTTGCTGTAGGAGTCAATCTCGTCCAGCGGCAGGCCCATCACGCGGGCTACGTCCCGGAAGGCTGACCGCGCCCGGAGGGTCGAGTGCGTGGACACCATGGCCACCCGGTCCGCGCCGTGGCGACGGTAAACGTAGTCAATCACGTCGTCGCGCCGCCGCCAGCAGAAGTCAATGTCAATGTCCGGCACGTCGGTGCGGAACTCGTTGAGGAACCGCTCGAAGGGCAGCTCGAACTTGATGGGGTCCACCGCCGAGATGCCCAGCGAGTAGGAGACGATGCTGTTGGCGGCCGAGCCGCGTCCCACGTGGGGGATGTCCTCCCGCTCGGCGAACTCCACGATGTCGCGCACGACCAGGAAGTAGTCGCAGAAGTCGAGCTTCTGGATCACCGCCAGCTCCTTGTCCAGCCGGCGGCGCACGTCGGGGCGGAGCCGGCCGTAGCGGCGCCGCGCCCCGGCGTAGGCCACCTGTCGGAGAC
The DNA here is from genome assembly GCA_964346565.1 of uncultured candidatus Brocadiaceae bacterium. Classification (GTDB taxonomy): domain Bacteria; phylum Planctomycetota; class Brocadiia; order SM23-32; family SM23-32; genus JAWOCH01. Next base: position 1,490 of record CAYFVS010000345.1, read on the forward strand.
GTTCGGACGCGGTCTCGCCGGGCGGCAGGTCGGCCCGGGGGAAGTGGGGCGTCTCGGTGTCCAGCTCCAGGTTGCACTGCTCGGCGATGCGCAGCGTGTTGCGCATGGCCTCCGCCCGGACGGCGGCCGGCAGGCGGGCGGCCACCTGGCGGGCGGGCTGGAGGAAGCTGTGCGGCCCGGCCAGCATCCGCTCCTTCCGCAGCAGGTCCTTCAGCGTCATGTTCTCGCGGATGGCGCTGACCACGGCGTGGGTGTGGCGCTCGCCGCCGGAGCCGTCCGGTTCGGGATGGAGGAAGTTGGCGTTGACCGTGGCCGCCAGGGGTACTCCGAGCCGCTCGGCCAGATCGGCGATGGGGCGGCGGTTCTCCGCCGAGACGGACCTCGAACCGTCCCCGCTCAGGGTGGGGCAGCGGGTCTCGAACGAGCGGGCCTCGTCCGCGCGCAGCTCCGCGTAGAGCCACCCCTCCGGCACCCGGCCCGCCAGTCGGCGCAGAAGGGACGGCGTGGCGGTGAGCACGAACAGCCCCCGCGGGCCCTCCGCGATGCAGTCGCTCAAGTCGAAGGGGCCGGGCTCCCGCCCGTCGGCGGCGCGGAAGGTGGCGTAGTGTGGCGTGCCGGCCAGCTTGCGCGAGGTGATGATGCGGCACAGGCTGGCATAGCCCCGGCGGTCGGCCGCCAGGCAGATGCACTGCTCCCCGCCCCGGACCAGCTCGGCGCCGATGATGGGCTTCAGCCCCGCCGCCCGGGCCTGCTCGTAGAAGAACATGGCCCCGTAGAGGCCGTTGGTGTCGGTCAGCGCCACGGCGGGGGCTCCGCGCCGTGCGGCGGCCTGGACCAGCTCCTCGATGCGCATCACCCCTTGCAGCGGGCTGAAGGTGGAATGCGCGTGCAGGTGGACGAAATCCATCGCCTTGCTACTCCGTGTCATGCTCCTTCATTAACTATACAGGGAAATAGGCACCGCGTCAAGCGTTGAGCTGAAGATGCTCCGCTCGAACTGCCACAGAGTTGACACACGCTTCGCGCTCCGCTACAGTCAGTGCAGGCAGCAGCGGCAGGGAGGTGGGGAGATAGAGGAAGCGTCCGAGCATCAGGCAGCCGGGGCGGATTCGCTTCAGGATCAGGTGCGCGCCTCGGAGCAGAGCGCGGCGCGGCTGCCGGGCCTGTGGCTTGTCTGCGTGCTATTCGGCTTCCTTGGGGCAGTGTCAACGTACCACGTGTTCGTGCGCGATCTGTTCGTCCCCGACCCGCCGACGCCCGTTCTGCCGGCGATCATGGCGCTGGTGTTTTTTGCCGTTGCGACTGGGCTATGGCTTCGCTGGAATCCGGCACGGTTCGTCGCCATCGCTTGCATGCTGATCGGCTTTCTCTTCTGGCTGGTCGTATTGTGTAGGTTCGGGTTCTACAAGGGTGGGCCCGGGCCTTTCTTTGTATCTGCATGGGCGGTCATCGCGGCCTATCTGTTCGCCCTGGGCAAGCATTTCCGGGGTTCGTCCGCCCGGGGACCTGGGTTCTTCAGCTTGTCCTTTGCGGCGGCGGTTGTCACCGTGGTGCTGCTCTTTCTGCGCGGACTGGTCAACGAAGCGTCGTGGGTAGTCTGATGATGCCCTGGCGGTCCGCCATGAGGATGCTCCCAGCGCCCGGCAAGCACTTGCGGCTTCGTCGCCGAGGACAGTAGGCGAGGCATTCGGCCCGCGGGGTCTGGAGGCCACGATGGTGCCGGACGAATCAGGACCGCAGCCCGAGGACGAGACGGCTCCTGGTGCGGTGGGCGAGCCGGCTCTTCTGCCGGGCCTGTGGCTGGTCTGCGTGGTGTTCGGGCTGGGGGCGGTTCTGTTCGTCACGCTCCTCTTCCTGGCGACGCCGCTGGGCAGGGCGATGTTCGGACTGCTGGCGGCCGCTTCGGTGGCGCTGGCTCTGGGCTTGTGGGTGCGGTCGAACGCCGCGCGGTGGGGCGCCATCGGGGTGGTGGGGCTTGCCTGCGCGCTGCTGGTGGTGGACTTCGCGATGGAACCGTTTGCGCCGGGCTACGCGGTCCACGTCCTGGGGGTCTGCATCGGATTCAGCGTGATGCTGTACCTGCTCGTCTCCGGGACTGCCTTCAAGGATGCCCGCGAGCCCAGGCCCCGGCTGGCCACGTGGCGCTTCGCCGCAGCGGCTGGCGCAGTGGTGTTGCTCGGCGGGGGCGCGATGTACGTGGCACTGGCCGACGAACCGGTGCAGGAGTTCCCGCGCCTCCAGTGGGAGCCGCTCTCCGTGCCCGGGGACCAGAACGCGTTCTACTTGCTGGAGGAGATGATGGGGTCTCACCCGCTGGAGGACGACGAGGACCTGGAGGCGGCGTTCAAACGGCGGGAGGAGGCCCCGGCCGAGTGCCTGACGCTCGCCCGTGAGGTCGTTGAGCGACACAGGGAGGCGCTCGAGCGCGCCTCGGAGGTGTCGGCGATGAGGGGCTATGCGCCGCCGGTCCCGGAGACCAGCTCCGAATGGCTTGACGTGGACTGGGAATGCATGGGCTACTGCCGCTGGCTCGGGCGCCTGATGTCGCTTCAGTCCGACATCCTCGTGGCCGAGGGCCAACCCGCGGCAGCCATGCACACGGCGGCGCAGATTGTCAAGCTGGGCCGGACGCTGGCCAGAGACAACATGGATTTGTGCGGTTTCCTCATGGGGGCGATGCTCGTACAGATGGGCTCTGAGCAACTTCGGAGAGTGGTGGCTTGTCCCGTCTCGGATGTGCTGCTGGCCGGCCAGCTCGGAGAGCTCGCCGACGCCGTACGCGCCG
>CAYFVS010000346.1:0-1878 GCA_964346565.1 uncultured candidatus Brocadiaceae bacterium
CTGCCGTAAGACCTTTCTGTATGCAGGCTTAGCCGATTCGGGCGCACGTGGCGTGGTTTTTGCTGCAATTATGCCAGGCGGTAATATGTACATCGTGTGACGTCCGGATCGCCTCGGGAGGAGCCGTGCCGCCGAAGAACTCGGACAAGGACCGTCGCCGGCACCCCCGCGCGGGGGTGGCGCTGCCCGTGCAGCTCTACGACGCCGCATTCCAGCGGCGCATTACCTCAGGAGTGACGGTCAACGTGAGCGCCGGGGGGCTGCTGGCGGAGTGTGCCGAGGTGGCCGAGGCCATCCTGGGCGAGGTGGTGCGGGTGCACCTGGCGCCACGCTGGGCGGAGTTCGATCAGACCAACGGCGTGTTCAGGGCGCGGGTGCTGCGCACCCAGGAAGGGGACGCGCTGCGGCTGGCGGCGGAGGTGCTCGGCACGCCGCCTGCGTTCTTGCTCGCCCCGGAGTTCGTCGGCCTCCATCCGAACATCGTCACCGTCAAGCAGCAGTTGATGGCGGTGGCGCAGTACGACGTGAACCTGCTGGTGCGCGGCGAGAGCGGCACGGGCAAGAACGTGGTGGCTGAGCTTGTGCATCGCTATTCGGCGCGCTCGGAGGCGGCCTTCATCCAGGTCAACTGCCCGGCCATCCCGGAGACGCTGCTGGAGAGCCAGCTTTTCGGCCACGAGAAGGGCGCCTTCACCGACGCGCGCACTGCGCGGCCCGGCCTGTTCCGCACCGCCGACGGGGGCACCGTTGTGCTGGACGAGATATCGGCCATCCCGCCCGGCGTTCAGGCGAAGCTGTTGCAGGTCATCGAGACGAAGAGCTTCATACCGGTGGGCGGCCACGAAGCGGTGCGGGCAGACGTGCGCATCGTCGCAACGGCCAACAACTGCCTGGAGAGGCACCTGGGAGATGGGGCCTTCCGGGAGGACCTCTACTACCGGCTGAACGAAGTGGAGGTCGTCCTGCCGCCGCTGAGGGAGCGCAGGTCGGACATCCCCTTGCTGGCCAACCACTTCCACCGGCTCTACTGCCGGCAGTTCGGCAAGGAGCACAGCCCTCTTGAGCCGGAGCTGATCCGCATGTTCCAGGCATACGACTGGCCCGGCAACGTGCGGGAGCTGCAGAACGTCATCAAGCGTGGCGTGATCATGGGGGAGTTCGAGCCGCGTGAGATGCCCGGCCGCCGGCAGAACGGGCAGTCGCCGCCCGCCCAGGCCGAGCCAATGACCATGGAAAGAGCCCGCCAGGAGGCGGAACGGGAGGCCCTGGTCCGCGCCCTGGAGGTGGCCGACGGCCACAGGGGACAGGCGGCCGAGGAGCTGGGCGTCAGCTACCGCACGCTGCTGCGCCGGATGAAGAAGTACGCCATCGAGGTGTGAGGCCGGCCAGGTCAGTCCACCAGTTGCACTTTGTACATGTTGGGGCTGGGGATGCCGCCACCGCCTATCAGGTTGGGCAGTATCGCGATCTCCTCCACCATGCCGCGGATGTAGGCGTCTGTGCCGGGGCTGTGCAGGTCAACCGCAGTGATGGTCACGCGCACGAACCCGACGCAGCGGAAGTCCGCGTTGTGACCGGTGCCCTGCACCTGGTCGAAGATCACCACGATCAGCGGCTCGCCCATGCGCTCGCGCACGGCCTTCTCCAGCACAGAGCGGAAGCCCGAGGTGCCGTCTATCCACAGGTGGTCCGTCTCCGAGTCTATGTTCAGGGGAGCCGTGTAGCCATTCAGAATCCAGTCGTTCAGCTCCGTCGTGCCGCTCGCGCCCCCGTCCAGGTTCAGCAGTCCCCAGCAGCCTGGCCAGATGTGGGCGATCAGCACCTCGAATATCGCCGTGACCTGCACCAAGCGTATGTCGCGGCTGCGGTGTCCGCCGT
>CAYFVS010000347.1:0-12574 GCA_964346565.1 uncultured candidatus Brocadiaceae bacterium
GACGTTGGGGATGTCGCGGGTGAACTCCTCCTTGCCCAGCTTGGTCTCCCGTATCTCCGCCTCGTGTGTCTCGATGTGTATGCTGGTGTAGGCGTCGTCCTTCAGCAGGCGCTCGCTGATGAGGATGGCGTCCTCGAAGTTGTATCCCTCCCACGGCATGAAGGCGACCAACACGTTGCGCCCCAGGGCCAGCTCGCCCTCGCTGGTGGCCGCGCCGTCGGCCAGGATGTCGCCCTCCTGCACTTCGTCGCCGGGCTGCACCAGGGGGCGCTGGTTCAGCGTGGTCTTCTGGTTGAGGGCGTTGAACTTCTTCAGGCGGTAGACCTGGTCGCCCACCACGACGCGGGTGCTGTCCACGTAGTTGACCGTGCCGGCGTTCTCTGCCCGTACCACCATGCCGGAGTTCCGGGCGACGGCGCGCTCGGTGCCCGTGCACACCAGGGGCGGCTCGGCCTTCAGCAGGGGCACGGCTTGCCTCTGCATGTTGGAGCCCATCAGCGCGCGGTTGGCGTCGCTGTGTTCCAGGAACGGGATGAGGCTCGCGCTCACGCCCACGATCTGCTGCGGCGAGACGTCCATGTACTCCACCTCGGCGGCCTTGATCTCGGCCAGATCGCCGGCGTGGCGCACCACCACGGTGTCGCTTGATTTGGCCTCCCGCAGGTTCGAATCGGCCGGCGCTATGTAGGCCAGCTCCTCCTCATCGGCGCGCAGGTAGTGTATCTCGTCGGTCGGTTTGCCCTTCTTGACCACTCGGTAAGGGGTGACCAGGAAGCCGAACTCGTCCACCCCGGCGAACACGCTCAGGCTGGTGATCAGCCCGATGTTCGGGCCCTCGGGCGTCTCGATGGGGCAGATGCGCCCGTAGTGGCTCATGTGGACGTCGCGCACGTCGAACCCGGCGCGCTTGCGGTCCAGCCCGCCCGGCCCCAGCGCGCTGAGCCGGCGCTCGTTGGTCAACTGACTCAGCGGGTTGGTCTGGTCCACGATCTGGGACAGCTTGCTGCGGCCGAAGAAGTAGTTGATCGCGGCGCTGACGGTCTTGCTGTTTATCAGGCTGCGGGGGGTGAACCCCTCCGGGTCTTTCAGGTTGATGCGGTCCTGCACGGTGCGCTGCATCTTCAGGAAGCCCTTGCGCAACTGCTCGCTGGCCAGCTCCCCGATGGTGCGCACCCGGCGGTTGCCCAGGTGGTCAATGTCGTCCACCTGTCCCTGGCCTTCGCGCATGGCGGTTATGTAGCCGATGGCGCATATCAAGTCCTCCGGCCGCAGGCACTGCTCTTCGATGGGCACGTTCGCGCCGAACTTGCGGTTCATGCGGAACCTGCCCACCGCCCCGAGCTGATAGCGGTTCGGGTCGAAGAACTTCTCGAAGATGGTCTCCTTGGCCTTCTCCAGGGTGAAGGGCGTTCCCGGCCGCAGCTTGCCGTAGAGCTCCTTGATAGCGCTCTCGTGGTCGTAGCTGCGGTCCTGGGCCAGAGTGTTCAGAATCAAGGGATCGAAGTCCTCCGGCAGGACGTCCAGCTTCTTCAACCCCGCCTCGGCCAGTTGCTGAGCGGTCTCCTCGGTGATGGTCTCGCCCGCCTCGACGAGCACCGTCTCTTTCTCTTCGTCGAACTTCACCGTCACGGCGCTGACCCGCTCGCGCAGCTTGGAGCCGGCCGTGCCCTCGGTGAACTTGACGGTCTCCACGTCGTAGAACAGCTTCAGCAGCTCCTCGTCGGTGGCGTGTTCCTCGTCCAGCGCACGCACCAGGAGGGTGGCCGGTTGCTTGCCGCTGCGGTCGAGCTGACAGACCAGGTAGTCCCGCCGGTTGACCTCCATCTCGATCCAGCTTCCCCGCTGGGGGATGACCCGGCAGGAGTGGAACACGCGGTCGCCCACCACCTCGCGGGAGAAGTCGCAGCCCGGCGAGCGGTGCAACTGGCTGACGATGACCCTTTCGGCCCCGTTGACGATGAACTCCCCGCCCCCGAGCATGATGGGCATCTCGCCCAGGTAAACGTCCTCCTCCAGGACCTCGTCCGCCTTGTGCAGTCGGACACGCACGTGGAACGGGCGCCCGTAGGTGAGCCGCAGTTGCAGGCACTGCTCGGGCAGGTACCTGGGCTTGCCCAGCCTGTATTCGATCAGCTCCAGCCGGATGCCCTTCGCCTCATTGATGATGGGGAAGGTCTCGTTGAGTATCCTCTGCAGGCCGGTGTCCTCCCGCTTCTCGGGCGGGACGTCAGCCTGGAGGAACTCCGTGTACGAATCCCTCTGGATGCTGGTCAGGTCCGGGACGTCTATCGCGCTGCCCAGTTTGGAGAAGTCACGGATTTCCATGGTTCAACTGCTCCACGGGATGAAGGATGAGATGCCGCTGGGCGCACTGCGGACGCGGACACGCGGCGTAGGGGTGCCCGCCCTCGACGCGGTCGGACGGGCTGACAGGCGCCGTCGCCCCACGGATCGGTCCACGCCCGATAACCCCCCTGGCTGTATCGCCTATTCCGGTTCGACTACCGCTTCGCCTCCGGCCTCGTTCAGCGCCCCGGCGCACTGCTCCGCTTCCTCTTTCGACAGGCCTTCTCTCACTGTGGCGGGGGTGCTCTCGACCAGGTTCTTAGCCTCCTTCAGGGCCAGTGTGGTCTGGGAGCGCACGGCCTTGATCACCTGGATCTTCTCGTCGCCGAAGTTCCTGAGGGTCACCTTGTAGGAGGTGGGTTCCACCTCCTCGGCCTCGGCTCCGGGGGCCGCGGCGGCCATCGCGACCGGAGCGGCTGCGGCCGCCTCGATGTCGAATCGCTCCTCGAATGCCTCCACCAGCTCGCTCAGTTCCATCAGCGTGAACTCGCTGATCGTGTCCAGCACCTGCTGGATCTTCTCCGGAAGCTGGGATTCCTCTTCGACTGCTGCTTCGGTTTCGGCCATCGCAAGACCTCCTGTTTCTCAGGCGCGGGGTTACTCGTCGTCCTCTTGTTGCTTCTGTTTCCTGTCTCGGAGTTGCATAAGGCCGTTGGCCAGGGCCCGCTGCTTGGCCGTCATGCCGCGCATCAGCCTCCGGAGCGGGGCCAGGAACACGCCGGCCAGCATGCTGAGCAGCTCCTCGCGCGGCGGTATCCGGGCCAGCTTCTCGATGCCGGCGGCGTCCATCAGGCGCCCTTCCGCGTAGCCTCCCCTCAGGTTGATGGCCGGATGCCCTTCGGCGGCGTCGCGCACGGCGCGGGCCGCCTCCGGCGCGGTCTCGGCGCGGACGATGGCCGTCGGCCCGGTGATGAGCGGCTCCAGGTCCTGTGCACCCGTGCGCTCGAGGGCGATCTTCGTCAGCGAGTTCTTCACCACCATGATGTGCCCGCCCATCTGGCGCAGGCTGCTGCGCACCAGGCGGCTCTCGTCGGCGCCCAGGCCGGTCAGGTCCACCACCACGCAGCCGGTCTCCTTTATGTCGCGGAATCGCTCCTCCAGCTCCGCAACCATCAGCTCTTTGACTCTCTTGGGCATGTGCTCAGCTCCGGCTGTAGGCCTCGGTGATGTCTATGCGCACGCCGGGGCTCATGGTGCTGGACAGGTACGCCTTCCGCAGGTAGCGCCCCTTGCCGGCCCGGGGCTTCATCAGCACGAGCTGGCCGATCAGCGCGCGGACGTTCTCCGCCAGTTGCTCGATGCTGAACGACAGCTTGCCGACCGGCACGTGAACGTTGCCGCCGGCGTCGTTTCGGAACTCTATCTTGCCCGCTTTGAACTCCTCGACCGCCGCCCCCAGGTCCTCCCGCACGGTGCCGCTCTTGGGGGAGGGCATCAGCCCGCGGGGGCCCAGGTAGCGGCCCAGCCGCCCGATGCGGCTCATCATGTCGGGGGTGGCCAGCGCCACGTCGAAGTCCATGAACCCGCCCTCGACCCGCTCTATCAGGTCGTCGGCGCCCACGTAGTCCGCCCCGGCCTCCCGGGCCTGGTCGGCGGCGGCTCCATCGGCGAAGGCGGCCACCCGCACCTCCTTGCCCGTGCCGTGGGGCAGCGTGAGCGTCCCGCGCACCTGCTGTTCGCTCTGGCGGGGGTCAATGCCCAACTGGACGGTGCACTCGACGGTCTCCTCGAACCTCACCTGATCCATGGACTTCAGCGTCTGGATGGCCTCATCCAGCGGGTAATGGCGTTCCTTCTCGACCAGTTGCCGGTTGTGCTCGTATCGGCGACTCCTCTGTACCATGATGGGCTGTTTCCCTGGTCAGCTACTCGGTTTCAGCGCCTGGATGTCTCTGCCGTTCCGCCTCGAGCCTGATTCTCAGTCTTCGAGGACCTCCACGCCGCAGCTTCGAGCCGTCCCTTCGATGATGCGCATGGCGGCTTCGATGCTGTCGGTGTTCAGGTCCACCATCTTCTCCCTGGCGATCTGCTCCACTTGCTGGCGGGTAATGCTGCCGACCGTTTCGCGTCCAGGGTCGTCGGCGCCCTGTGCCACGTTGGCTGCCCGCTGGACCAGGTAGGAGGCTGTGGGCGCCTTCACGTCGAACTCGAAGGAGCCGTCGCGGTAGACGCTGATCTCCACCGGCAGGGGCATGCCCATCCGGTCCCTGGTCCGTTCGTTGAACTGGTTGATGAACCGGCCGATCTCCACGCGGTGCTGGCTGAGCACGGGTCCCAGGGGGGGCGCGGGATTGGCCTGGCCGCCGGTCACGATCACCTTCAGCACGGCGGTGGGATTCCTTCGCTTCGCCATCTCGTGTTCTCCTCCGGGGCGCCCGGCGGAGGGCCGCCGCTTTGGTCTAGAGGGGCTGCACCTGCCAGTATTCGAGTTCGACCGGCGTAGAGCGGCTGAAGATGTTGATGACCACCTTGACCTTGCCGCTGGCGGGGTTGACCTCTTCGACGTAGCCTTCCACGTCTTTGAAGGGGCCGCCCTTTATGCGCACCATCTCGCCCTCTTCCAGGTCAATCTCCAGCTTGGGCGCTTCGGCCTCGACTTCTTCGGCCTGGCCGAGCAGGCGAGCCACCTCGTCCTCGCGGAGGGGCCAGGGCTTCTCGGCCCCGATGAAGTCGCCCACGCCGCTGGTCTCGCGGATGAGCTGCCACAGGTCGTCGGGAATGCGTCCGTGCTCGTCGGTTTCCACCTGCACGATGACGTAGCCGGGAAACAGCTTCCGCTCGCTGACCTGACGCTTGCCGCCCCGTATCTCGGTGACCGATTCGGTGGGCACCAGTACTTCGGGCGCCCGGTCGGCCATCTCGTTCAGCTCGAGCATTCGCAGCAGGTTGTCACGGACCTTCTCCTCGCGGTTGCTCTGCACGCGGAGCACGAACCACTGGCCGGTCTGCTCTTCGTCTTTCTGGTCGGCGGTTGTATCGCTCATAGTCGCGTCCCGCACTGCGAACGCCTTCGGTTCCGGTGCTTGCCCTCGCGGCCCCGTTGCCGCGTCTCGGGCGGGTCCGACCTCAGTCGGGCAACACGCCCAGGTTCTTCATCAGTTGCAGCACCACCTGGTCTATCACGAACAGGAACGCCCCCAGGACCACTATCGAGACCAGCACGGCAGTGGTGGAGCGGGTCAGCTCGTCGGAGCCAGGCCATGATACCTTGCCCAGCTCTGACTCGGTCTCTATCAACAGGTCAACCAGTCTGCGGGTCTTCTCGTCCACGGCCTTGATGCCTGTGTGCGGCGCCATGGTCATCAGGAACACCAGCCCTCCGGCCACCACGAACAGCCCGCCGGACCAGATGACCGCCCTGGCCTGTTGCATCCCCAGCAGGGCGAAGGTCTTCTGCGGGTCGTACGTGAGCTGGAACAGGCGCACGCTGGCGAACAACGCCAGGAGCAACAGCGCTCCTGCCGCCGCCGCGCGTGCGTAAGCTCCCTGGCCGGGCCGATACGGAGTCAACGTCGTGGGTGGCGTCCGAAACCTGAGTGTTCCTTCCCCGCGCTGCCATGTGCAACGTGGGGTAAGGATTGTGGCAGGCCAGGAGGGACTTGAACCCCCAGCCGCCGGTTTTGGAAACCGGTGCTCTGCCGGTTGAGCTACTGGCCTGTGCCTGTCTGGCTCGCCTGCCGTCTTCCTGCCGCCGGGCGGTCCCGCCGCAACGGCCGGCGCTCCTGCACTATCTCCTCTTCTGCCGGTGCACCGTGTGCTTGCGGCACCACCGGCAGTGCTTCCTCAGTTCAAGTCGCTTGCCTCCCCGCGTCTCGGTGGAGGTGCGGTAGTTCTCCCGCTGGCACTCGGTGCACGCGAGGGTGACGTATTCGCGCATGGCAGCAGTCCGGGGGCTACTCGATGACCTTGGTGACCACGCCTGCTCCCACCGTCAGGCCGCCCTCGCGGATGGCGAACCGCAACTGCTCTTCCATGGCGATGGGGGTTATCAACTCGACCTGGAGGTTCACGTTGTCGCCGGGCAGCACCATGTCCACCCCTTCGGGCAGGGAGATGCTGCCGGTGACGTCGGTCGTGCGGAAGTAGAACTGCGGGCGGTACCCGCTGAAGAACTGCTTGTGGCGACCGCCCTCGTCGGCGGTCAGGATATAGACCTCGCCCTCGAACCTGGTGTGCGGGGTGATCGAACCCGGCTCCGCCAGGACCATGCCGCGGCTCAGCTCGTCCTTCTCGACGCCGCGCAGCAGCACACCGATGTTGTCGCCCGCCTGGCCGACGTCGAGTGTCTTGCGGAACATCTCCACGCCCGTGACCACGGTCTTGTGGATCTCTGGCCTCAGGCCGACGATCTCCACCTCGTCGCCCACGCGCACCGTGCCCCGCTCGACGCGCCCCGTGCCGACCGTGCCGCGGCCCTTGATGCTGAACACGTCCTCAACGGGCATCAGGAACGGCTGATCCACCGCGCGGGTGGGCTCGGGGATGTAGGTGTCAAGCGCTTCCAGCACTTCGACGACCGGCTGTATTGCCTCGTCGTCGTCGGGGTTCTCCAGCGCATTCAGTGCGGAGCCGGAGATGACCGGTATCTCGTCGCCCGGGAAGTTGTACTCGTTGAGGATGTCCCGCACCTCCAGCTCGACCAGCTCCAGCAGCTCGGGATCGTCGAGTTGGTCGGTCTTGTTCAGGAAGACGATGATGGCCGGCACGTTGACCTGTCGGGCCAGCAGCACGTGTTCCTTGGTCTGGGGCATTGGCCCGTCGGCGGCGCTGACAACCAGGATGGCCCCGTCCATCTGGGCGGCGCCGGTGATCATGTTCTTGATGTAGTCGCGGTGGCCGGGGCAGTCTACGTGGGCGTAGTGCCGGTTGTCGGTCTCGTACTCGACGTGCTGCGTCTGGATGGTGATGCCGCGTTCTTTCTCTTCCGGCGCGTTGTCGATGCTGTCGAAAGTGCGGTATTCCGCCAGCCCCTTCTTGCTCAGATGCAGCGTCATCGCGGAGGTAAGCGTGGTCTTCCCGTGGTCAACGTGGCCGATGGTGCCCACGTTCAGATGTGGCTTGGTCCGCTTGAAGTCCTCCTTAGCCATGGTCCGCTGGATCCTCCCTGAGTTACGAGATCACACCTCGGTAGATGAACCGATCGCAGATCGCCTGAGTCGAACCCGACCGGCTGCCGCATCCCTGCCCGTTCAGTTCCGCTCCGAACCCCCGGCCCTGCCAGGTCAAGTGCGGGTGGAGCTGCTGATGGGGCTTGAACCCATGACCTCGTCCTTACCAAGGACGCGCTCTACCACTGAGCTACAGCAGCACCCTTCCCGGCTGCCGTCCGGACAACCGGTTCGCCCATCAACTGTGGATACGGGAATGCGCCGGCAAAGCGGGAAACACGGCCGCGCTTAGCGAGTGGGATGCAGGTACGCACCTCTGACTATGCGCATCTTACCACACACAGACGCCGCCGTCAAGAGCAAACAAACCGGCAAGATACCTGGAGCGGGCGATGGGGATCGAACCCACAACCACTGGCTTGGAAGGCCAGTGCTCTGCCGGTTGAGCTACGCCCGCATTGACGTGTCGGAACAGGTCGCCTGTTCTGTCATGCTCCGCACGGGACCTCCGACCAGTTAACCAACGGACCGCAGGCGGGCAGGCCCTCTGCAGCGCGCACCGGGTCCGGTCTCCGCGTGCCCTCTTCTGTCGTTCTCACCTGCTCTGCGCCGTCCCGCATCTGCGAGACGGAACTGGTGGGCAGGGGAGGATTCGAACCTCCGAAGGCATACGCCAACAGATTTACAGTCTGTTCCCTTTGGCCGCTCGGGAACCTGCCCACCGGTGGCTTTCGGCTTTGCCGTCCAACCTCTGGGCGCTGGAGCTAGTGAGGGGATTCGAACCCCTAACCTGCGGTTTACAAAACCGCTGCTCTGCCGTTGAGCTACACTAGCATCGCCGCAGTCTCCCCCACTATAGCACATCGGCCCTGCTTTGCAAGTGATCCTGCCCGCCGACGGAGCCACACTTGCATTCTGCCCGTCGTTAGTGTAGCATAGCCTTCTACCGAGCGGCCAGCGCGAACAGAAGCCGGAGGGCCCACCTGTGCACGACCTCACCGATCAGGAAGCTTGCCTGGTTGCTCTGGCGGCAGCAGAGGGAATCGGGCCGGTGACGGTCAGCCGCCTTCTGGCGGCCGCACGGCGCAGCGGGGTCAGCCTGCGCGAGGTGCTCACGTGGGCCGGGGAAAGACTGCGCCGGCAGGCGGCGCTGGGGGCAAAGCAGGCCCGGATCGTCGCCGGGCTGCGGTCGCCGGTCTCGGCGGGGCGCGTCGTGGTGGAGCGGCTGCGCAGGGCCCGGATGGCAGTGCTGCTGCGGGGCCGACCGGCTTTCCCCGTGCGCCTTGCGGAGGCACTCGGGCCCGATGCCCCCCACGTGCTGTTCGCCCGAGGGGACGCGGCGCTGGCCGGGCGGCCCGGCGTGGCGGTGGTCGGTTCGCGGAAGCCCTCCCCCCGGGCCCGGACGGCGGCGGGGCAGATGGCGGGGGAGTTGGCGGCTGGCGGAGCCGTCATCGTCAGCGGCGGCGCGCGGGGTATAGACACGGTTGCCCACCGGGCGGCGCTCCGGGCGGGGGCTACGCTCGCGCTGCCGGCCAGGGGGCTGTGTGGCTTCCGCTGGCGGCGGGTCGGCGCGCCGGGCCAGTCGGCCGACAGGTGGTGCGTGCTGAGCGCCTTCCCGCCGGACAGCGGGTGGCGCTCCGCCCAGGCGCTGATGCGCAACTCCCACATCGTCGCCCTGGCGGATGCCGTTCTGGCCTTCGACCCCCGGGACTGCGGCGGGACGTGGAGCAGTTGCACGCACGCGCTGCGCATGCGCCGGCCGCTGTTCGTGGTCTGCGGCGACCGGCGGGGGGCGCAGGGGCGCGGGCTGCGGCGCCTGGTGCGCATGGGCGCGCGGGCGCTGGACCCGGAGCTGATGCCGGACGCGGCCGAGTTCGGACGGCTGGTGGACGGTTACGAACCGCCACCCTCCGCCCGGCAGCTCCGCATCTTCCGGCGGTTGCTTCCTACTCGGGAGCCGCCTGGAGGCGTTTCTCCAGTTGGTTGAGCCGTCTCTGGAACTGGCTCTGCTTGCGGGCGGCCCTGTTGGCGTGCAGGACGTTGCGGGCGGCCGCCTGGTGGAACAACTTGGCCAGCAACTGGCACTGCCCGCGGGCCGCCTCCAGGTCCCCGCGCTCCAGCAGGCGGTCGAACTTGTTCTGCTCGGTGCGCAGGCGCGACTTGATGCGCTGGTTGCGCAGCCGGCGCTTCTCGTTCTGTCTCAGTCGCTTCAGTGCGGACGGTCGGTTCGGCATTGTGGTTCCTCTCCGGATGGTCCCGGGGTGAAAGCGCTTCGCGTTGGGCTCAGGCGCTGAGGGCGTCCACCTTCTGCGCCACGTCCCGGTAGTTGATGTCCTGGCTGTAGATCTTCTTGTATACGCCGAGGGCTTCCTGCTCGTCGCCCATGGCCTCCAGTGCCTGGGCCTTGTAGTAGCGGATGGCTTTGCCCTTCTCGTCCATCTCCGGATGCTCTTCGATGGCCCGGTTGAACTGCTCCACGGCCAGGTCGTACTGCCCCTTCTCCAGGAAGGACCGGCCCAGGTAGCTGATGGCGGTGCCCGCGTAGCGGGCCTCCTGGGCCGCCTCCTGGAAGGCGGCGATTGCGTCGTTGTACTGCCCGGCGTCGAAGTACTGGCGCCCCAGCTGCAGGATGACGGCCCGGTCGGTTGGGTGCTCGGCCCGGCGCCAGGTGAACTCGCGGATGCCCAGCTCGCTGCGGCGTGTGCGGAGCTGGTCTATCTTCCCGCGCAGCTCCTCGTTGTCCGGGTTTTCCTGCAGCCTGGCCCGGCCGGCGGCTATGGCCCGGTCGTAGATGGCAAGTTGGACATCGCCCAGCCGCTCGCGCACCTCGTAGTTGTCCGGCAGAAGCTCATGCTTCTCCTTCAGGAACTCAAGGGCCTTGTCGTATTGCGCGGTGTCCTGGTAGAGCCTGGCCAGGCCCAGGATGCGGTTCACGTGCTCGGGCTGTTCCTCCAGCTCCCCCTCCAGGCGGACGATCTCCGCCCGCAGGTCGTCCATGCTGACCGTCTCGCGCCGCTCCTCCTCCAGCCGCTCGGCCTCGTCCTTGTCCCGTATCAGCTCGCGGAAGCTCCGGGCCTCCTCCATCCTGTGGCTGACCATGTGCTCGGTCGCTTCCAGGTCCCGCAGCTCCCTCTGCAGGTCGCGGTCATCGGGCTTCTGTTCAGCCAGCCGCTGCAGATAAGGCAGCGCGTCCGGCACGCGGTCCATTGCCTTCAGCAGGTCCGTTATGTTGCGCAACGCCTTGGTGTTGGCGGGATCGACCTTCAGAGCGTCGTCGTAAAGCTGGATGGCTTCCTCTTTGAGCCCGGCTTCCTCGGCGGCACGGGCAAGCTGGAAGGCCCCCCACGAGCTGCCGGGGTGCTTCTCGAGGTAGTCCTCGTAGACCTCCAGTTTCTTGGGGCCCTTTGCCAGCTCCGCCCGGACCAGCGCGACCAGCGCGTGCGCCGGCCACAGGACGCCCGCCAGCGGCGACTTGCCCTTCTCCTCGAGCCAGCGCCGCTCGGTCGCCCGCAGCACGTGTCGCGCGTTGGCGTAGCCGGGGTCCTGGCTGAGCACCTGCCGCAGCAGGCGCACGGCGTACTCGTAGTTCGCCCGCTCCACAGCGGCACAGGCTCTACTATAGAGGTCATCCAGGTCCATGGGTGTCCCCCCGGTTCTCGCAGAGGGCGATACGTGCCCCCTGTTGTCTTCCGTTGCGGTTTCCACAGCAGGTTATCTGAACGCCGTGGGAGTGTCAAGAACAGACCGCTCACGGCGGCTGCCGTCCTGTTGTCCCCGGGAGCGGGCTGCGTTACAATCCGTCGGGGAGCTCAGCCGCACACCTTCACGTCACATGACGAGGACAGCCATGCGGTTCATACAGGTTGGTGTGGGTGGTTTCGGACGCGGCTGGGTGGGACACGTCCTGGCCGACGGCGACGCGCGGTTGGTGGCGCTGGTGGACGTGGACCCCGACGCGCTGGCGGCGGCCCGCCAGCAGAGCGGCCTGCCCGAGCAGGCGTGCTACTCGGAGTTCCGCCGCGCTTTCTCCGACGTAGAGGCGGACGCCGTGCTCTGCGTCACGCCGCCCGATCTGCACCATGAGGTGGCCCTGGCGGCGCTGGAGGCGGGGCTGCACGTGCTGACTGAGAAGCCCCTGGCAGATACGATGGAGCGTGCCCGCCGGATGGTGCAGGCTGCGCAGGAGGCCGGCCGCGTCCTGATGGTCAGCCAGAACTACCGTTTCCAGCCCTGGGTGCGGACGGTGCGGCAGCTTCTCAGTGGGGATGAGTTCGGCCGGGCGGACAGCATCACGTTGCGGTTCGCGAAGGCCCCCCGGTTTGCCCGCTCCTTCCGGCTGAGGATGGAGCATCCGCTCGTACGGGACATGAGCATTCATCACTTCGACCTGATGCGGGCGATCACGGAGCGGGAGCCGGTCTCGGTGTATGCGGAGACGTGGCGTCCCTCGTGGAGCTGGTTCGAGCACGATCCCTGCGCGGTGGCGCTGTTCCGGTTCGGTGGAGAGCTGCGGGTAGCCTACCACGGTTCGTGGGTTACGCGGGGCCCGCAGACAAGCTGGGCCGGCCGATGGCGGATTGAGTGCCCGGAAGCGGCCATCCATGTGCGGAACGGGCAGGTGCACATCGTGCCTGCCGAACACCCGGACCAGGACATGGAGGTGCAACTGGCGGACATGCCCTGCACGGGGCAGGCCGGCGCGTTGCGGGAGTTCCAGGATGCCATCGCTGGGGCGCGAGAGCCGCAGACCAGCGGGCGGGACAACCTGAGCAGCCTGGCTATGGTCTTCGCCGTGATGCAGTCGGCCGAGCGGGGCGAGCCGGTCCACCTGGGAGAACTGACGGGAAGCGCATGAGCGAACAGACCCCGACTGCCAGCAAGGAAAGCAGCTTTGCCCGGCGGCTGGACGAATTCAGCGATCACGTCGGCAGTATGCTCGCGGAGCTTGGGCGGGTTATCTACGGCCAGCGGGACGTGTTGCGCCAGTTACTGGCGTGCATCGCCGCCCAGGGGCACTGCTTGATGGTCGGCGTGCCCGGGTTGGCTCAGACGATGATGGTCTCCTGCCTGGCGGAGGTAACCTCGTTGAGCTTCCGCCGCATCCAGTTCACCCCGGACCT
>CAYFVS010000348.1:0-7687 GCA_964346565.1 uncultured candidatus Brocadiaceae bacterium
CTACGCCCTGGGCTTCGGCACTGTGCTGACTACCAGCGCCGTGCACAAGCGGGGCACCGAACGGCTGGTCGGACGCATGATTGAGCGCCTGCCGGAGGGGCCGTCCGAGCGGCTGCCCGAACCGATGAAGATAGCCTTCGTCGGCCGCCGTAACGTGGGCAAGAGCACCCTGGTCAACCACCTGGCACAAGGGCCGCGCGTGGTGGTCAGCCAGGCCCCCGGCACCACTCGGGACTCGGTGGACGTGAGGTTTCGGTTGGACGGGCTGGAGTTTGTGGCCATTGACACCGCCGGCGTGCGTCGGCGCAAGCAGGTGAGGAACTCGGTTGATTTCTACAGCGCGGCCCGCTCGTTCGGTTCCATCCGCCGCGCCGACGTGGTGGCGCTGATGCTGGACGCGCTGCTGGAGATAGGCCGCCTGGACAAGCAACTGGCCGGGCGGGTGGCCGAGCAGCACAAGCCCTGCGTGCTGGCAGT
The DNA here is from genome assembly GCA_964346565.1 of uncultured candidatus Brocadiaceae bacterium. Lineage (GTDB taxonomy): Bacteria > Planctomycetota > Brocadiia > SM23-32 > SM23-32 > JAWOCH01. Next base: position 478 of record CAYFVS010000348.1, read on the forward strand.
CAACAAGATGGACCTGACCACCGGCACCACCCCCCGGCAGTGGGAGGAGTACGTGCGGGACCAGTTGCCCATGATGACCTACGCGCCGGTGGCCTGCGTGAGCGCGGCGACCGGGGAGAACGTCGTGCGGCTCGTCCAGCTCGCCCAGGCACTGCACGAGCAGAGCGCGGTGCGCGTGGGCACGGGGGAGCTGAACCGGGCCATGGAGCAGGTGACCAGCCAGAACCCGCCCCCTTCCACGCCCAGCCGCCAGGCACACATCTACTACGCCACCCAGGTCGGCGTCAGGCCGCCCACCATCGCCCTGTTCACCAACCACCCGAACCTGATTGACGAGCCCTACAAGCGCTACCTGGCCAACTCGCTGCGGGCGCGGTTCCCGTTCACCTCCATCCCGATCCGGTTCGTCGTCCGCGGACGACGGGGCCGGGAGTGAGGCAGCGATGAGCGCGCGGGCACAGGCCATCGCGCAGCAGACGGAGGGATGGGCCCCCGACGGCGACGGGCACATCCGCGTCCTGCACGCCCGCACCAATAACCTGAAGAACATAGACCTGGCCCTGCCCCGCGACGCCCTGGTGGTGATCACCGGCGTGAGCGGCAGCGGCAAGTCATCGCTGGCCTTCGACACGCTCTACGCCGAGGGCCAGAGGCGCTACATCGAGAGCCTGTCCTCCTACGCGCGGCAGTTCCTGGAGCAGATGCCCCGCCCCGACTGTGACCTGATAGTGGGGCTGCCCCCTACTATCGCCATCCAGCAGGAGATGCGGGGCGCCTCCGCCCGCTCTACTGTGGCGACCACCACCGAGATCTACGACTTCCTGCGGCTGTTGTTCGCCCGCCTGGGCACGCCGCACTGCCCCGACTGCGGGGCGGAGATACGCCACCAGACCCTGGAGCAGATCGTGACGGCCATCGCGGAGCTGCCCGCCGGGGCGCGGCTGGCCCTGCTGGCGCCCGTGGTGCGCGGCCGCCGGGGGCACTACCGGGAGCTGCTGGAGAGCATCCGCTCCGAAGGCTACGTGAAGGCCCGCATTGACGGGACCATTCGCGACCTGGACGAGGTGGAGCGCCTGGAACGCTATCAGACGCATGACATCGAGGTGGTGGTTGACCGTCTGGCCGTGAAGCCTGCCGACCGGGGGCGCCTGACCGAGAGCGTGCGCACCGCTCTGAGCGCAGGCTCGGGCACCTGCATCGCCCTGCTGCAGAGCGGGGAGGAGCTGCTGTTCAGCCAGCTCTACGCCTGCCCTGAGTGCGAGCGGGGATTCGAGGAGCCCAACCCCAACACGTTCTCCTTCAACAGCCCTTATGGCCAGTGCCCGGAGTGCGACGGGCTGGGCCGGGTGGATAGCTTCGACGAGGAACTCATCGTGCCCGACCCGTCTCAGAGCATCGCCGAGGGCGCCATCCGCCCCTGGGACGAGTGGGGAGGCCGCGCCGGCCGGCGGTTCCAGCAGATGCGTGACCGGATTGTCGAGGCCCTGGGCATTGATCCGGCCAGACCCTTCGGCAAGCTGCCGGCCCGCAAGCGCAACGCGCTGCTGCGCGGCGAGGGGCTGGAGGAAATCACCGACTCGGAAGCTGACAGCGCCGTCATACCGTCTCTTCGTCGGCTGCTGGAGGAGTCCAGCCACCGCTCCACGCGGCGGAAGCTGCGCAAGTACATGAGCGCCACGCCGTGCCCCTCGTGCGGGGGCGACCGGCTGCGCCCGGAGGCTCTGGCCGTGACGGTGGACGGGCTGAACATCGCCCGGCTGTGTGCCATGAGCGTGCGGGAGGCGCGGCAGTTTTTCGAAGAGCTAAGGTTCGACGGATCCCGCGCCCGGATTGCCGCCCCCATTCTGAAGGAGATCCGCGAGAAACTCGGCTTCATGCTGGAGGTGGGGCTGCACTACCTGACGCTGGACCGCCGCTCCAACACGCTGAGCCGGGGCGAGTTCCAGCGCATCCGGCTGGCCACGCAGATCGGCAGCGGCCTGACCGGCGTCTGCTACGTGCTGGACGAACCCTCCATAGGGCTGCACCACCGGGACAACCAGCGCCTGCTCAACTCGCTGGAGCGCCTGCGCGACGAGGGTAACACCGTCATCGTCGTGGAGCACGACGAGGACACGATGCGGCGGGCGGACTGGATGCTGGACCTGGGACCGGGCGCCGGGCGGGAGGGCGGCCGGGTGGTGTTCAACGGAACCCCGGCCGGACTGCTGGACTGCCCGGACAGCGTGACGGCGCGCTACCTGGCCGGGCGGGAGCGGATACCCCTGCCCGAACACCCCCGCCAGACACCCGGCAGGCACGTGCTCACCGTGCGGGGCGCGCGCCAGCACAATCTGAAAGACATCACCGTCAAGTTCCCTCTCGGGGTGCTCTGCTGTGTGACGGGGGTCAGCGGCAGCGGCAAGAGCACTCTTGTCCACGACGTGCTCTACCGGGTGCTCTCCCGCCGGCTCTACTCAAGCCGGCCCAAGCCCGGGGCGCACCGCTCCGTCAGCGGAGTCGAGCACGTGGAGCACGTGCTGGAGATAGACCAGAGCCCGATCGGCCGCACGCCGCGCTCCTGCCCCGCCACCTACACGAAGGTGTTCGACGATGTGCGCCGGGCCTTCGCCGACACCCGCCAGGCGAGGATCAGCGGCTTCACCGTCAGCCGCTTCTCCTTCAACACGAAGCAGGGCCGCTGCCCGGAATGCCGGGGCCTGGGCGAGAAGAAGATTGAGATGAAGTTCCTGCCCGACATGTGGTTGACCTGCGAGGAGTGCCAGGGCCGGCGCTACAACGAACAGACTCTCCAGGTGACCATCCGGGGCAAGAACGTGGCCGACGTGCTGGCGATGACCGTGGACGAAGCAGCGGAGTTCTTCCGCGACTACCCCTCCATCCAGCGCAAGCTGCACGTGATGCGCGACGTCGGGCTGGGATACCTGACGCTGGGCCAGCCCAGCCCCACGCTGAGCGGCGGGGAGGCGCAGCGCATCAAGCTGGTTCGCGAGCTGGGCAAACGCACCGGCGAGGGCACCCTCTACATCCTGGACGAGCCCACCACGGGGCTGCACCTCGCCGACATCGAGAAACTGCTGCGCACCCTCCATGCTCTGGTGGACATGGGCAACACCGCGATTGTCATCGAACATAACCTTGAAGTCATCAAGAATGCCGATTACATTATTGACTTGGGGCCGGAAGGCGGCGAGGCAGGCGGCAGGATAGTGGCGCAGGGCTGCCCCGCAGAGATCGCCGGAGTGCTGGAGTCCCACACGGGGCAGGCACTGAAACCGTTGTTGAAGAGGTAGGAACGGACAGGAGGGCTCGGTCCCTTTCCCTGGCCCCTGCATCGCGGAGAGCCGACCATGGGCGAAGGTCCAGGCATTCAGGACGTGAAGCGGATCGCGGCAGCCGTCCTCGGCGCCGGCGAGCAACCGCCGGCCGATGGCTGGGCCGCGGCCGGTCGGCAGTTCCGGGAGCGCATTCTGCAGGCGGCGGCCGCCGGATTCGGTCCCGACCAATCGGGGGTGCCTGTCAGCCGCTTCCTGTGCTGGGCGGCCGACGCACTGCTTAAGCGCCTCATCCCCCAGGCCGTCACCGAGGCGGGGTCGGAGGACGTGCAGCTCGCCTGGGTGGCCACCGGCGGTTACGGGCGCCGCCTGATGAGCCCCGGCAGCACCGCACGGCTGGTCGCCCTGCACGACGGCCGGGAGCCGCAGGCCGTCTGGGCCGCCGCCGAGGCCGTCGCCAACCTGCTGCGCCGGGCGGGCTACCCCGCCGTGTGCGCCGCCCAGACCGTCGAGCAGGTGCTCGAGCGCATGAGACAGGACCCGGTGGGCGCAGTGGCCATGCTTCAGACGCGCCGGGTGGCCGGCTCCCGCAATCTGTACGACGAGCTGCCCCAGGCGCTGCTGGAGCGCTTCCTGCGCCCGAGCTGGGGCAGTTTCGTTCAGACGGTCCTCGGCGAGGTCTTGTCGCGGCGCGACCCACTGACCAGCTCGCCCTACTGCACCGAACCCAACCTGAAGGAAGGCGCCGGATGCCTGCGCGACGTCGGAACCGCCCAGAAGATGGACGGCGCCATCTCGCAGATGGAGGGGTTGCCGTCGGCGGGGGGCGGCAACGGCGATCTGCTGCTCAGCGACGATGAACGCGCGGACCTGAGCGATGCGCTGGACTTCGTGCTCGGCGTGCGCAACCGGCTGCACATGCTGCATGGAGATCGCGCCAATCTGCTTCAGCGTCGCTTCCAGCAACAGGTGGCGGCGGCCCTGGGCTACAAGGACGACGCTCCCCGCCTGATGCGGGACCTGTTCGCCCACACCGGGCGGGTCCGCGCCGTGCTGCGGGGGATGCAGGAGCGGTTTGGCCACCTGCACCGGGTGGCCTGGCGTCGGGCCGCCCAGCCGCCCCGCCGGGACCTGGGCGAGGGCTTTGTGGAGGTGGCCGGGCGCATCTACAGCGCGGTACAGCCGCCATTCCCGGCGGACAACGGCGGGCCGCGGATGGTGCGGCTGTTCCTGCTGAGCCAGCGGCGGCATCTGCCGGTCAGCCAGGGACTGCTCCAGCAGGTGCGGAACGGCGTGGACGCGGCGGGCGTGACGCTCAGTCCCGACGAGGAGGCCGGCCGGGCATTCCTGAGCCTGCTGGCAGGCAGCGTGGGAGTGGCCGAACGCATCGGCTGGATGCGTGACTGCGGACTGCTGCAGGCATACCTGCCCGAACTCGCCCCACTCGTGCACTGCATCAGCCCGCAGGCGGCAGGACAGTTCACCCTGGACGAGCACGCCGTCGAGGCCCTGCGCGTCATTGACGGGCTGGGTCACTCCAGGGAACCCGGCACGCTGGCCCAGCGTCATGCCCTGGAGCAGGTACAGCGGGTGGACTTGCTGCGGTTGGGCATACTCCTGCACCACCTGGACACGGCAACGGGGCAGGACCCGGCGCAGGCGGTGGCCGCCGTGGCGAATAGGCTCGGACTGGGCAGCCGTGACCGCGCCGAGCTGACGTTCCTGACTGAGAACCAGAACCTGCTCCGGCAGTGCCTGGAGAGCGAGGGCCTCTCAGACCAAGCGGTGAGGAACCTGGCGGAGCGAGTCGCCGATGCCGAGCGCCTGCGCATGCTCTACCTTGCCAGCTACGCCCACGGACGGGCCCTGGGGGCGCCCGGGCGGTTCGCCTGGCGCGGGCCCAGGCTGTTCGAGCTGTACCAGAAGGCGATGGCACATCTGTCCCCCGGATACGTCCCATTCGCCACCGGGGAGCACTTCGACCGGGAGCTGCTGGAGCTGGCGGCGCGCGACGGTGTGGAGGAACCGGCGGAGAAGCTGCGGCAGATTGTGCCCGATTTATACAAGACCGAGGTCTCCCCGGCTGAGGCGCTCTCGCACCTGGTGATGATCGCCCGGCTGAAGCAGCGGCCCGCCGCCATGCGATGGCGCATCGGGGAGCGGGACGCGCGCGTCTGGGTGTGCACCTCCGACGTGCCGGCCCGCTTCGCCCAGATCGCGGGTGTCTTCACCCACGCCGGCCTGGACATACTCAACGCGACGGCTTTCACGCTGCGCGACGGCACCGTGCTGGACCGGTTCATCGTGCGCATGAAGGAGCGCCCGATCAACCCGGACCCCACCTTCTGGGAGCGCATCGAGGAGGACCTGGTACGCTCGATCCGGGGGGAATTCGACGTGGCGAACGCCCTCCGGGCCCGAACGGCGGGGGAACAACGAGAAAGGGCCGTGACCCCTCACAGGCTGATCACCAGCGTGCGCCTGGAGAACCCCGCGGGTCTTCCCGTCACCGCCCTGGACGTTGTTGCGCGGGACCGGCCGGGACTGCTATTCGACCTGAGCGACGCCCTCGGCCGGGAAGGGCTGAACATCGAGTACGCCCTCATAAAGACCCACGGGGAGCTAGCGCAGGACCTCTTCTACGTGACCGACAGCAGCACGGGCGAGCGCATCACCGACGAGGCGCGTCTGCGGGGGGTGCGGGAACGCATCGAGGAGGTGACAAGCTGACCGATGCGGAGCCGCCAACGGCCGCCATAGGGTTGGGAAGCGTTGCATTATGCTCTGCTCTCCCAGTTTGTGGTTGACATATGTGCTGTAAGCGTCTATATTGCCTCCGGCAGCACAGCGTGTACGTGAGTGACACAGGAAGGAGAGTGTGGGAGTGCCGCCTGAAGGGACAGTGAAATGGTTCGACAATAAGAAGGGCTATGGGTTTATTGATCCGGACGATGGCGACGAAGACGTGTTCGTCCATTACAGCGCCGTCGTCATGGAGGGTTTCAAAACGCTGGCGGAGGGAGACCGCGTCCGCTTTGAGATGTCCGAGGGGGATAAGGGACTGCGGGCTTCCAACGTAGAGCGTATATAGGGCCTTCCATCTGCATCACTGCCACCGCCCTTCCACACGGGGCGGGACCGCCGACACCTTCCGGGCCGGCGGGCGCACTTGCAGCGCGTCGGCCCGCTTGACTACAATCCGCACGTCGCCCACCCGCCTCCTGCGTGTCGGTGGGCGTTCCCCCGAACGTCGTCCATCAGCACGAGACGCCAAAGTGCCCTACCAGATCGTCGTCTGCGTCAAACAAGTGCCGGACACCGAGAACCTGACCGGCGAGGCTATGAAGGAAGACGGCACGGTCAACCGCGCCGCCCTGCCGGCCATCGTCAACCCTGAGGACCTGAACGCCCTGGAGATGGGCCTCGAGCTGAAGGAACGTCACGGGGGCACGGTCACGGTGCTGTCCATGGGCGCCCCCTCTGCGGCCAACGAGTTGCGCCAGTGCCTGTATCGCGGCGCCGACAGCGCCGTGCTGCTCACCGACAGGCGGCTGGCCGCCTCCGACACGCTGGCCACTTCCTACGCGCTGAGTTGCGCCGTGCGGAAGATCGGCTCCCCGGACCTGGTCCTGTGCGGGCGCCAGGCCATTGACGGCGACACGGCCCAGATCGGTCCCCAACTCGCCGAGAAGCTCGACCTGCCCCAGTTCACCTACGTGGAGGAGGTCCGCGACATCGGCCCCGACTTCATCGAGGTACGGCGGGCGCTGGAGGACGGCTACGAAGTGCTGCGCGGCCCGCTGCCCGCTCTGCTGACCGTGACGGCGGAGGCCAACGACCCTCGGCCGCACTCGGCCAAACGGCTGATGAAGTACAAGAAAGCCCGCGCGCCGGCCGAACTGGGCCAGGACAGGCCACAGGAACAGGCGAACCGG
>CAYFVS010000349.1:0-10165 GCA_964346565.1 uncultured candidatus Brocadiaceae bacterium
GTGCGGGGCCTGTAACCTGATCCGCATGTAACCCCGCCGCCTTTGACGACCCGGCAGGGGGACGTTAGGTTAGCAGCCTGTTTAGAAGCGGCAGGTCCGGCGCGAGGACAAACGCCGCCGGCTGAACGAGTTCGTGAACAGCCTGTCAGGCGTCCACCCGTGACGGGGCGGATGCGCTGCCGAGACGGAGTCGGACGCATGGACTACGAGCCGGTCATCGGACTGGAGACGCACGCGGAGCTGCTGACCGAGAGCAAGCTCTGGTGCCGGTGCCACACCCGTTTCGGCGAGCCGCCGAACACCCAGACCTGCCCGGTGTGCATTGGAATGCCGGGCGTGCTGCCGGTGCTGAACGAGCGCGCCGTCGAGCTGGCGCTGCGGGCGGCCCTGGCGCTGAACTGCCGCATCAGCCGCCCCACCTACTTCGACCGGAAGAACTACTACTACCCCGACCTGCCCAAGAACTACCAGATAAGCCAGAACTACTGCAACCTGGGCGAGGAGGGACATCTGAACATAGCGGTCGGCGACTCGGTGCGCCGCGTGCGCATCCTGAACGTCCACCTGGAGGAGGACGCGGGCAAGAACATCCACGTGGACCACCCCGGGTCCGACTACAGCCTGGTGGACCTGAACCGCGCCGGCACGCCGCTGCTGGAGATTGTGACCGCCCCGGACATGCACAGCGTCGAGGAGGCGGACAGCTTCATGCAGGCCCTCCGGAGGCTGCTGCTCTACGCCAGGGTCAGCGACTGCAAGATGCAGGAGGGCTCCCTGCGGTTCGAGGCCAGCATCAGCATGAGGCCCGCCGGCAGCGAGGGGCTCGGCACCCGGGTGGAAATAAAGAACCTGAACTCGATGAAGGCCGTCTGCGGCGTGCTGGAGTACGAGATAGGCCGGCAGTCGCGCCTGTTGCGGGAGGGCGCCGCCGTGGCGCAGGAGACGCGCCTGTGGGACGAGCAGCGCGCCCGCAGCGCTGCCATGCGCTCCAAGGAGGAGGCCCAGGATTACCGCTACTTCCCCGAACCCGACCTGCTGCCGGTCGAGATCACCGATGCCATGCTCCAGCGGGTCAAGGAGGCCGTGCCCGAGCTGGCCCTGGCCCGCCGGCGGCGCTTCATGGAGCAGTACGGACTGAACGAGTACAACGCGGCCGTCCTGACCGATGACCGCGAGCTGGCCGATTACTTCGAGTCCTGCCTGGAGCATCACGACGCGCCGCAGAGCGTGGCCAACTGGCTCATCAACGTGGTGCTGGGTCACCTGAATGAGCGCTCCATCGGCATCGGCCGGTTCGAAGTGGCGCCGGAGCGGCTGGCCGAGCTCGTGCGCCTGATGGACGAGGGCAAGGTCAACGCGAACGTAGCCCGCGACATCATGGGCAAGATGGTCGAGACCGGCAAGGTCGCGCAGGAGCTGGTCCGGGAGGAAGGCGTCGAGCAGATCAGCGACGGTGCCGAGCTGGCCCCGGTCATCGAGCAGGTCATCGAGGAGAACCCGCAGCCTGTGCAGGACTACCTGGGCGGCAAGGATGCGGCGCTGAAAGCCCTGATGGGTCAAGTCATGCGGCTGACCCGTGGTAAAGCCGACCCCAAGCTGGCCAACCGGATGCTGCGGGGAAGAATCGAGGGAATGCGGTAGCACCTCTCACCGGTCAAAGCCCACCCAGAGCCGCTGCGGCAGGTCATAGCACGCTGTTGCCGCAGGTCCCCGCCGCGGGTTGACACGGGAGGGGGGGACCAGTATGTTGTGGGTTTCCCCGGGACATCCGGCAGCCCGACCGAAGGAGGCCACTACCGTAATGGCTGAGGGAGGGATAGGGCTTCTTGAGCGGCTGAAGGAGAGGGCGAAGGCGGTCTGCCCGACCGTTGTCTATCCCGGTGCCGCAGACCAGCGCATCGTCGAGGCCGCGGAGCGGGTGGCCCGCGAGGGCATTGCGAAGCCTGTGCTCGTCGGCCAGCCGGAGGAGTTGCCCCAGTCCTTGCCGGCGGTGGTCCGGGCGGAAAGGATCGAGGAGTCCGAGCGTCTGTCTCGCCTTGCCGAGCAGTACGCTGCCCGACGCGAGGTCGCACTCCCGGTAGCCCGCCGTCTTGTGGAGAGGCCGCTGTTGTATGCCGGCATGATGGTCGCATCGGGAGAAGCCGGGGCGATGGTGGCGGGTTCGCTCCGCCCCTCGGCCAGCGTTTTCCAGGCGACCGCCCTGACAGTCGGGTGCTGAGAGGGGACGAAGGCCCACTCCACCTGCTTCATAGTGGTCGTGCCGCGCGTGGGAGAGCGGCAGAACGTGCCCCCCGCCTCCGCCGCGCGCGGGCCGGGCACCGAACATAAGCTACAGCAACTCAGGGGACCCGAATGGAAGTCATCATCGTCGAGGACTACGAGCAGATGAGCGACCGGGCGGCTGAACTCGCCATCGGGGCGTTGCGGGAGAAGCCGGACCTCGTGCTGGGCCTGGCGACCGGCAGCACGCCCGAGGGGCTGTACGCCAGGATGGTCAGGGCCCACCGCGAGGAAGGGCTGGACTTCTCACAGGTTGTCAGCTTCAACCTGGACGAGTACGTGGACCTGCCGCCGGACCATCCGCAGAGCTACCACTACTTCATGGAGGAGAAGCTGTTCAAGCACGTCAACATCAACCCGGAGAACACGCACGTGCCCGACGGCATGGCCCGCGAGCTCGGAAGGCATTGCCGTGACTACGAACGGATGATTGCCGACGCCGGCGGCATTGACCTCCAGGTGCTGGGGGTCGGGCGGGACGGCCACATCGCCTTCAACGAGCCGGGGACCTCTCTCGGCTCCCGGACGCACGTGGCCGCGCTGACAGAGGAGACGGTCCAGGACAACGCGCGGTTCTTCGACAGCCCCCACGATGTGCCGCGTTTCGCACTGACCATGGGTATCGGCACGATCCTCGACGCCCGCAGATGCTTGCTGCTGGCCTGCGGCGCGAGCAAGGCGGGCGCCGTCAGAGCCGCCGTCGAGGGCCCTATGACCAGCAGCGTCACCGCCTCGGCACTCCAGATGCATCCCGATACGGTTGCCATAGTGGACCAACCCGCCGCCGGCGAACTCGCGCGCGGGGACTTCTACCGCTGGCAGCAGCAGAACTGGTCCCTGATCGCCGACAGGCTTTGAGCGGCCTCTGCCTCTCACGGAACGGAGCTGGAAATGCAGTGGCTTGAACTGACTTCGGAACGGATGCCCGAGGCCGTCGAGCACGCCGAGGGGCTCTGCCTGCTGCCGATGGGCTGCCTTGAGCGCCACGGGCCGCACCTGCCCCTGGGCACCGACCAGATAGTGGCCGACGCGGTGGCACGCCGCGCGGCGGAGCTCGAGCCAGCGGTGGTCTTCCCCTCCTACTACTTCGGCCAGATCGCCGAGGCGCGCCACAAGCCGGGCGCGTTCTCGCTGCCCCATGATCTGCTCTTCCACGCCCTGCGCGCGACGCTGGGTGAGATCGCCCGGAACGGGTTCGGCAGGATTATCATCGTCAACGCCCACGGCGGCAATAACGGGATGCTCAGCTACGTCCTGTTCTCGCTGCTGCAGGAGCCCCGCGACTACATCCCCTACGTCCATGGCGTCGGCCACCTGCTGCCGGACGACAGGGAGCAGTGGAAGGGCATGCAGGAGGCCGAAGAAGGCGGCCACGCCGGGGAATGGGAGACCAGCCTGCTGCTGCACCTGTTGCCGGAGGCCGTGCACATGGAGGACGTGACCGGACCGGAGGACTGGAGCTCGCGCGACAGCCAGGCCGCCCTGCGGGGCATGAGCAATCCCTTCCACTGGTACGCCCGCTATCCCACGCACTTCGCCGGCGACCCCACGCACGCCAGCGCGGAGAAGGGCGAGTTCCTGTTCGGCGCCTGCGTGCGCGCCCTGGCCGAGGCCGTCCGCGCCGTCAAAGCCGACCGGACCACGCCCTTGCTGCAGCAGGAGTTCTACGAGGGCAGCCGCAATCCCCTGGCCTGAGTCCGTGCAGGAGTCGCTCATGCAGTGGAAGGAACTGACGTCCGAACGCTTCCCACAGGCGGTCGAGCGGGCCGAGGGGCTCTGCTTGCTGCCGATGGGCTGCGTCGAGCGCCACGGGCCGCACCTGCCCCTAGGCACCGACCAGATCGTGGCCGATGCAGTGGCCCGCCGCGCGGCGGAGGTCGAGCCGACGGTGGTCTTCCCCTCCTACTACTTCGGCAAGATATTCACAGCCCGCCAGTACAAGGGCACCGTCGCCCTGACCCGTGGGCTGCTGCTGCCCGTGCTGGAGGCGACCGTCGTGGAGATCGCCCGCAACGGCTTCAGCAAGATACTCGTCGTCAACGGCCACGGGGGCAACACCAGCATGCTGCGCTTCTTCCTGCGCTCCCTGCTGGAGGAGCCGCGCGACTACGTGGTTTACTCCAGCGATTACTACGAGATGGAAGAGGGCACCCGTCAGCGGTGGCACCAGTTGCGGAACAGCGACTTCGGCGGCCACGCGGACGAGATGGAAACCTGCGTGATGCTGCACCTCCACCCGGAGCTGGTGGACATGGACGCACTGCATGACGCGTCGGACGGCCTGTCGCGGGAGCGCACCAGCCACCTGCCGGACCTGGGCACCTCCATCAGTTGGTATGCCGATCACCCCACGCACTACCAGGGGGACGCGCGGGGCGCCACGGCTGCAAACGGCGAGTTCGTCTTCAGCGTGTGCGTGGACAAGGTGGTCGGCCAGATGCGGGCCATCAAAGCGGACGAGGTCTGCCCGCAGCTTCAGCGGGAGTTCTACCGGCGCGCGGAGGAGCCCGAGTGACGGCCCACGGCGTCAGCCCCTGGGTGCGCCGGGGCGCGCCCAGTGCTGCCTGTCCCGCCAGCGGGCCAGCAGCGCGCCCGTGTAGCCCAACAGGTAGACGGCCGCCAGCGCCGCGAACAGCACCCATTGGCTGCCGCTCAGCGTCGCCTGCCGCGGCAGGGCTGTGTAGCCACCCAACGGGTTGCCCAGCACCATGGCGGCCACCGGGATGACCCCCAGGAGAAGGCAGGTGCGCGTCAGGTAGCCGCAGACGAACCCCACCCCTCCGTAGAGGATGAGCGCGGAGACGGCTCCGACCACGCGCCAGTTGACGCTGCGGGCGAGGTGGCCCTCCAGGGCGGCTTGCAGGTCCCGCCGAGCCCCTTCGGGGAGGTCCTTCACCCACTGCGCCCGCCGGGGCAGGGAGTCCGGCATGTCGGCGGGCTCGATGCCGTGTTCTCGCAGAATGCGCCGCACCTGCGCGGCGACCTGGCGGTCGGAAGCCATCCGCCGGCCGGCGAGGCCCGCCCCCGCCACGGCGACCGTCACGGGCATCAGGATCCAGACGATGGCCAGCCCCCCGGCGTAAACCAGCAGCATCTTCGTGACCGATCTCACTTTGCCTCCTCCGTCGGGCGAAGTTCGGGAGCGGGCCAGTAGATGGACGTCTGCCCACCCGGGGCGACCACCACGTGGCGGTCGGCCTCGTGCAGGGCGGGCGGCTCCAGCCCGCAGTAGTGCCTGCGGATGATTGGCTCCGGCACCAGGCGGTCGCGGGCCCGATTGCGCCGGAGCGCGTCCTCCAGGCCGACGTCGAAGAAGTAGCTCACGATCTCCGCGCCGGACCAGCGGCCGGCCTGCAGGGGCATGGTGCGCAGGTCGCGGCTGTAGTTGGTGGCGTCGAATGTCACCTCCCGGCCCCTGTGCAGTTCCTCCCGCACGCGGTCCATGCAGCGCTGGAAGACCAGGTAGTTCTGACTCTGGTCGCGGGGGTCGCCCGTCAACTCGCGCCTCATGCGGTCGGAGGAGACGATGACCGTCTCGGACAGAGCGTCCAACGCCCAGGAGGACTTGCCCGAGCCCGCCGGGCCGACCAGCAGGTGCAGGCGGGATGGCGGCCGCTCCCGTTCCTGGCGCAGGCGCTCCCGGTGCCACTCGGGCTCGGTCATGCGGGCGACCAGCCTGAAGTAGCGCAGGGCGTTGCGTGCCCGGTGGCGGGCCGGGGCGTCGGCGTAGCCCAGCTCCAGCGCGCCGTCCTCCGTCAGCGGAGGCACCTGCGGGCGGCCGAAGATGTCCAGTCCTTCCACGTGCTCTCGGAAAGCGTCCGCCCGAGCCAGCTCATCCTCGTCTTCGGCGGCTCGGGCCTCGGCGCGGCACAGGTAGTAGAGCGCCCGCAGGTCAAGCGCGCAGGCGTACTCCATGTAAGTCTCCGCCAGCGCCCCGGAGCCGATCAGAGACGCAGGCGCCAGGCGGTTGCGCACCAGTGCCACGGCGTGTTCGCGCACCGTGAAGGGGCAGTCGGCCTGCCTGAGGACCTCCCGCGCGCAGGCGGCGCTCTGCTGCGCGTGGGGGGGCAGCCCGCCGTCCGGCTCGGCCACCTCCGGCAGGCCCACATGCATCAGCACGGCAGCCAGGTGCACCGCCGGCTCGGGTGACCACCACGGAGCGCACTCCGGGTCATCCAGCTCCGCCTCAGGCGGGGAGTCGGACAACAGCTCGTCGAGAACGGCCTGCACGTGGGCGATCATGGGCCGTTCGCCGTACCGGTAGGGCCTCAGCGGCTGAAGGCAGGGCAGTCGCCCCCCGCGCAGGGCGGCGCTCAGGTCAGGCCGCTCCCTTCTTGCGAGGCTCTGTATCAGTCGCTTCATCGGACGGCGCGGCGGACCCCAGGAAGTTGGCCTCAAGCGATCCCGGCGGCACCACGGAGCGGAACGGCGTTTCTACCACAACCCGTCCGTTCTGCACAAACTGGCGCCGCACCCGCGGCCCCACCGAGCAGGTCAGCTCGTAAGGGATGCGTTCAACCCGCGCCGCCATCTCCTCCACGGTTATCGTGGCGTCGCCCTGCTTGCCGTATATGACGACCTCGTCGCCCACCTGCGCGTCCGGCACTTCGGTCACGTCCACCAGGGTCTGGTCCATGCACACTCGTCCCACCACCGCCGCCCGCCGGCCGCGCACCAGCACCTCGCCGGTGTTCGAGAACTGCCGGATGTAACCGTCGTGATAGCCCACCGGGAGGGTGGCGATGACCGAATCGCGCCACGTGGTGAACGTGCGCCCGTAGCCGACCTTCTCCCCCTCGCTCAGCCGCTGGAGGTGGATGATGCGGGTGCGCATCGAGAGCACCGGCTCCAGCGGAGCTACTTCACGCAGATCCGGCCGGCTGAACAGCCCGTAGAGCATCAGCCCCGGGCGCACCCCTCCGAAGTGCGCCTCCGGCAGGCGCAGCACCCCGTTGCTGTTGGCCATGTGGATGAGCGGCAGCTCCATGCTCGCCCGTTGAAGCTGTCCCAGCACAGAGCGGAACCGGCGAACTTGCTCCCGGCAGAAAGCCAGGTCGTCGGCGTCCGAGCAGGCGAAGTGGCTGAAGATGCCCGTTATCCGGAGGCCCGCCAGCCGCGAGATGCGCAGGATACTCCGCGCCGCCGAACGCCACGGAAGGCCCATCCGGTGCATGCCCGTGTCCACATTCACGTGCGCCGGTGCCCGACCGTTGCGCTGGAGGGCCGCGCGGGACAGCGCGACTGCGAAGTCCTCCCCCGCGACGCAGGCGGTAATGCCGTGCTCCAACAGCGCGCCGACATCCTCGACGGGCACCCGGGTCAGCAGCACGATGGGCTCGGAGATGCCCGCCGAGCGCAGGTCCACGGCCTCCTCGGTCATCGCCACGCCGAACATGTCCACCCCGGCGCGGCTCAGGGTGTGGCACACGACGGGAGCGCCGTGGCCGTAGGCGTCCGCCTTCACAGCCGCGCATATCTGCCGGTCCCCCACCAGGCTGCGGACCACCCGCACGTTGTGCTCGAGGGCGTCCAGGTCAATGCGGGCGACGGTGGGGCGTGCCATCTTCACCTCCGAAGCTTCCCAGGGCGACAAAGGCCGATTATAGAAACGGCGCTTCGTCGGAATCAAAAGGCTTCGCCCGGCCGGCCGGTGCGGAGCCGCCACACGGCGTCGCCTGCCAGCCGGCGGGCCGCCGGAGGCGCCACAGAAAGTCCCGACAAAAAAGGCGCGGGGTTGTGGCAGTGCGTTGCCCGCCCCTTCGCCCTCGGCCTATAATCGCCAGACTGCCATCAGCCAACTCCAGAGCGAAACGGTCCATGCACGTCGCGCGCGCGCGAAAAGGGTTCGTCGTGGAGGACTACCGCCTGAATGCGCCCGCTCTGGCCGGCGGTTCCCTGACCGTAGCCCACCTGAGCGACCTGCACCTGCGCGCCGGCGGCGAGCTCCTGAAGCGGCTGGCGGCGGTCATCAACGAGCGCCGGCCCGACCTGGTGGCCGTCACGGGGGACTTCATCACTCCCCATCCCGCCAGTCGGCAGACGCTGGAACGTCTGTTGCGCGGGCTCCGTCCCAAGGAGGGGATCTTCGCGTGCCGGGGCAACTGGGAGGTCCAGTACGGCCCGCGCCCCGCCGTGCTGAAGCAGATGCTGGAGGCGGCCGGGGCGCAGCTGCTCATTAACGAATCGCGCATGGTTGAGGTCCGGGGCAGCCGGGTCCGCGTGGCCGGCGTGGACGACCTGGGCAAGGGCTGGCCGGACTTCGCCGAAGCGCTCGCCGAGGAGCCCGGCGACTACACTATCCTGCTGTCCCACGCGCCACTGGCCGCCGAGTTCGTCGGGCGCTACGGCGGCGTGGAGCTGCTGCTGTCCGGGCACACTCACGGAGGCCAGGTGCGCATCCCGCTGCTGTGGCGCCGCCTCCTGCCGCGCTTCCGCGCCGGCATGGTGGAAGGGCTCTACCGCCGCCGGTGGGGGCACGTCTACGTCAGCCGGGGTTTCGGCGGGGTGGGCCCCGGCCCGGTCCGGTTCCGCTGCCCGGCGGAGGTGGCGTTCTTCCAGATAGGTGGGCCGGACGGCCCTATAGCTTCTCCCGGATCACGCGCCTGACGGAGCGCGCGGCCGCTCCCAGGTCGCTGGCCTGCGTCAGGTAGCTGTCCACCCCCCGGCGGCGCAGTCGGCGCCGCGCGTTGCGCTGAGCCGTGCCGTTGTAGAGGACCAGCCGCATGTGGGGGCTGTCCTCCTTGAGCCGCTCGACCAGCTCCTGCTCGGGCTGCTCTATGAGCTGGGCGTTGATCACCGCCACGTCCATGCGGCGCTCGGCCAGGACGCTTCGCGCCATGTCCATGTCGAGGACGAGTTCGCACTCGTGTCCGTCGTCCACGAGCGTTTCGCGCAGCTCGTCGAAGCTCCGGCGGTTGTGCTCCACGACCAGCACTCGGTAGGGTCTGATGCCGCCGAGACCGGCGCGCATGGTATCTCCGGGGGCATGAGTCCTCGGCTGCGGCAGGCCGGCATCAACCCGGCCAAGCCAGCAGCCTGCTGAGGAACTGGGCTCGGCCGCGCCGCCGCCAGTTGCCAGCAGATCCAGGCGCAAGGCCGGAGGCGTGCCTGCAGGGGCACGTCGAGGCCGAGCAACACAGAGACGCGCCGCAAATGGCGGCGGCCCGAAGGGTTGGGACGGCGCTCCCAACGCGACCAGATCCAGTTCGTCAACAGGCTGCTAGAATAGCAGGGCGCCACCCGCCTGTCAAAACGAGCTTCGGACTCACGCTCCTCGCGCTGCGGAGGCGGTTGCGAGGGGGAGAGGCGAACGATGCCGCGCGGCGCCCGCCGCGCGCGCACGGGCCATGTCGCAGCAGATGCCGTTGCCTTTCTCACCTGTTCTCCTGGTCACCTGCTGGCCTGCTCTGTCCCGTCCTCCCGCAGTCGCGGGACGGGACGGGCCCCGCTCAGGTGCACATGTATGCCCTCCAGGAGAGTTTGTTTCGTCAGAGCCCTTGACCCACCGACATACCGGTCAAACGGGACAGGCACCGTCAGAAGGGACATTCCGGACAGCCCGGACAGCCTGTGAGTCAGACGGCACAAGATACAGTATAGCCGTATAGGATCGCGTGCCTCCAACGGACGGGCCCTGGAAGGACACGGGCCGCACAGAGGGCGCAGGCCCCTGCACGACCCGTTGGTTTCCTTGGCTCCCTGCCCGGCCTAGACTTGTCCGCCATAGCCCCGTCGTCACGAGGCGTCGGCGGATCAGCCGCCGAACTGCCGCCCGGTCTTCGCTCTGGCCCACATTATTGACGACCGAGGTCAGAACGGCAGCGCATGATTCAAGCACAGTCGTGATAGCGAGTTACATCTATGCTGGCCATGCGCCGCCGGACGG
>CAYFVS010000350.1:0-2515 GCA_964346565.1 uncultured candidatus Brocadiaceae bacterium
CGCATGCTCCAGGCGCTGGCATTCGCGCCACAGGTGCAGGCCATGCCCTACTACGGTGCCATGCAGATGCAGATGGCGGGCTCGGCGCTCGAAGCGGATGAGGCCGCGCGCCGGTACGAGGAGATGCGCCAGTTCGAGTGGCCCTACGAGCGGCTGTCGCGCTACGAGCGCAGCCTCGCGGGCTCGCCGCTGAACCGGGTGCGGCAGACGAAGACCTGGGAGCCCTTCAACTGGGGGCAGGCCATCGCGCAGGGCGTCAGCGGCATGCTGAGTCCGCCCAGCTTGATGGGATGAGGTGACACCATGGCGTTTCTGGCAGGACTCGGAGCGGGGCTGGCGCAGGGCATCGCGGGCGCAGCGACTGCGGTGGGCCAGGGCGTCGTCGGCGCGGCGCAGGCCGCCGGACCGGCCATCGCGGAGGCCGCGACCACGATCGGCAAGGGCGCGCTCGACGTGGCCCAGGGGGTGGGCAGGGGCGCTGGGGAGGTGATCGGGGGGCTGGGGCAGAACGTCGCAGACATCCCCGGCAGGGCGGCCGACCTCTTCACCGGCATCGTCGACGTGGCCCCGCAGGGACTCAGCAGCGCGCCCCAGGAGTTCGCCAACATGGGCTTCCAGGGGCTTCCGCGCTCGGCCGGCAATGTCGTCCCCGAGGTAGGGGCTCAGGCGGCCCAGGTTGGCCCACAGGCGATGAACGTGCCCCGGGTGGTCTCCCAGCCCGCGGTCACCCAGGTCGCGCAGCCTGTGAGGGGCTCGCCGTTCGAGATGGTGCCGTCTTCCGTGCCGCCCTACGGATCGGAGCTGCCGAGCTTCGAGGCGACGCCGCTGCGCCACTACGGGGCGGATTATGGCCCCGAAGCTCTCGACATCCCGCCGGGTGGAGATGGCCCCATGCGGTACGTCGGGAAGTGGTTCGACGTGGTGGGCGAGGACGGCAAGGTGGACCCGAAGAAGCTGATGAAGAAGTTCGGCTCCCTGGCCCAGAGCGCGGGCGGGGGCGCGGGCCAGCCGCAGGGTGGCGGCACGCCGCTGCAGCCGATGCAGCCCGGGCCGACGCCGCAGTATCCCGGGCCGCTCTTCCCGCCCGGCTACTTCATGTAGGAGGCTGCCATGGGCCTGGAGAATCCGTTCAACCCGTTCCGCAAGATCCTCGACACGTTCCGGCGGCAGGAGCCCATGCCGAACCTGGGCGCG
The DNA here is from genome assembly GCA_964346565.1 of uncultured candidatus Brocadiaceae bacterium. GTDB lineage: Bacteria > Planctomycetota > Brocadiia > SM23-32 > SM23-32 > JAWOCH01. Next base: position 1,195 of record CAYFVS010000350.1, read on the forward strand.
ATCCCCGAGCTGGGCGCGACACGCGGCACGGTCTACGTGCCCGGGGGGCAGCAGCAGGTGCTGCGGGGAGAAGGTGCCGGGCGGGCCTATGGCGCGGAGCCGGTGCCTGCGGGACCGGAGATGCCGGCCGGCGTGGCCCCTCCGGCCCCTGGCCCTGGCCCGCTCTCGCGCATGGGGGGCGCGCTGGCCAAGGCACCGGGCCTCGTGGGGCAGGGGTTGGAGATGCTGCGCGACCCGACGCCCGGGCCGGGCGTGATCCCCCAAGTGCTGGGCCTCGCCGGCCAGTTCGGCCGCCGCATGCCGGCGATGATCGCAGCGGGGCGCGGCGACATGGGACTCGCGAGCGCGCTCGACCAGAATGCCTTGTTGATGGAGCAGAACACTGCCATTGCGCAGGAATTGACCGAGCGGCGGCTCGACCCGATGAGCCCCGGGGATCAGGAGGAGATCTTCAACGTCTTCTCGAAGTACGGACGCCACGACATGGCGCAGCAGTACGCAGCGATGCTGCAGAGCGGAAACATCGAGGCGATGAAGCTGGCGCAGGAGCAGGCGGCGCTGGCCGCGACGCTCGCGCCGCAGCTCGATGATATGTTCAAGTTCCGCAAGTCCTACGGCGACAAGAGTGGTGCGCAGGGCGCATCCTACGAGGAAGCCGTGGTCGCGATCGGCCGCATCGAGGAGGCGGTTGACGCCTACCTGAATATGCCCGAGGGCAGCGACATGCGGGCGAACCCCATGGCTTATCAGGTCGCCGCCGTCGCCTTCCAGAAACTGCTGGACCCGACCTCTGTGGTGCGCGAATCCGAATACGCACGTTCCGAGGAGTTCCAGTCGATCTTGGAGAAGTTGGTGAACCTGTGGGTCAAGGCGGAGACGGGTGGCGTGCAGCCGAATCTGATGCGCGACATCGGTGAGATGGCACGTCGCCTGGGCCTCCGGTACTCGGAGCATCAGGCGGGCAAGTGGGACCGCGCACGCGCCGACATCGCGAGCTGGGGCCATGATCCCGACAAGACCATGGCCGTGTACAGCAACCCGCACGAGCAGGCGGAGCGTCTGCGTGGGCTCATCGCCGAGAGTCAGGCCTATCAAAAGGCGCGCGGAGGGGCGTCAACGTCACCTATCTACACGCCGGAGAACAAGACCGCGCTGACGGCGCACATCCGCAAGTACTTCGACGATCACCCCGATGAGCGACGCACCAAGGAGAAGATGATCGAGCTGGCGATCGAATGGGCAGGAGGTCAGATCGACTGATGGCACGCGTCTACGGAGAAGGGGAATATCCGCTCCGCCCGCAGATCGCGGGCACGGCACT
>CAYFVS010000351.1:0-2030 GCA_964346565.1 uncultured candidatus Brocadiaceae bacterium
GGTGTCAACCGCCGTCACCGTGTAGCAGTACTGCGTCTCGGGCGAAAGCCCCGTGTCGCTGTAGCTGCTGCCGGCAACGCCCGTGGCGATCTGGACGGTGTCGCGGTAGACGTTGTAGCCGTCCAGATCGGGCTCGGTGTTGTCATCCCAGTCCAGATCTATCTGGCTGGAACTGACCGCCGTGGCCGTCAGGCCCGTCGGCGCCGCAGGCGGAGTGATGTCGCCACCGCCGCCCCACTCCAGGACGAGTTCGGGCGGCGTCTCGCTCTCGCGCGAGTAGAACCTCTGCCACTTGGAGTAGTCAGTCGTCAGGCAGAAGGTAATCACACCGTCGCCGGACGCCTCGGTGTCCACGTAGCTGGTCACGTCAAGCTCGACCCACTCCTGCCCAGGCCCGGTCGGGGCCGACGCCATCTGCGTGCTGCCCTGAGACGGCAGCGTCCCACACTCAGTCCAGCCATCCGTCGTGGCGTCGTAGATGACCACGTTCATCGAGGCGCCGTGATGGTTCTCGCTGTTGAGCCGCAGCGTCGCACTGCTGACGGGAGTCCCGACCGATGACAGGTCGAACTTCAGGAACGCGTGGTCCCACTCGCTGGCGGTCAGCTTCACGCTTGTGCACGCCGTGCCCGCTTCTGACGCGTCTGCCGTCGGGTTCAGGGTGGTCGAACCGCCTCCGCCAGCCTGGGTGGCAGCGCAGTCCTGGGCGGACTCCGCCGACTCGTTGGACGAGGTGTCCACCGCCGTCACCGTGTAGCAGTACTGCGTCTCGGGCGAAAGCCCCGTGTCGCTGTAGCTGCTTGTGGCGACGCCCGTGGCGACCTGGATGGTGTCTCGATAGACGTTGTAGCTGTCCAGGTCGGGCTCGCCGTTGTCGTCCCAGTCCAGGTCTATCTGGCTGGAACTGACAGCCGTCGCGGTCAGCCCGGTGGGGGCCGCAGGCGGCGTTGTGTCCGGCTCGGTCTGGGTGATCGCGCAGTCCTGGGCGGACTCCGACGACTCGTTGCTGCTCGTATCCACCGCCGTCACCACGTAGTAGTAGGTGGTGTCGTTGCTCACGCCGGTGTCGGTGTAGTCGCTGGAACCAACGCCGGTGGCAATGGAGCTGTAGCCTGAGCCGCTCGTGGTGGAGCGGTAGACGCTGTAGCTCGCGAGGTCGCCCTCGGTGTTGTCGTCCCAGTCGAGGTCCACCTGCCCGTCCCCGGCGGTGGCCGTGAGATTGGTGGGGTCGGCCGGCGGGGTGGTGTCAGGCTCGCCCGCCAGCAGCTCGGCCTCCGCAAACAGGCTCGGGTTCTTCCACGAGTCGTCCGTGGTCGCAAACCAGGACTTCTTGCCGTCCCGGTTGCCGCCGTTGTCATCGTCGTTGACGTGCACGTCGGTGCCGATGAGGTTACCCGCAACGGGCGTGACGCCGAGCGTGGACCACGGCACCAGAAGCTCGCACGTGTAGCCGTTCGCGGTCTCGGCAATGGCGAAGTCCATCCCCGTGGTGTCGGTGGCCGACCTCGATCCAACCTCGACCGTCGAGTCGTTCCAGCCGAGTATCAACTGGTAGTCGTTGACGCCGTCGTATGAGGTGCCCTTCGAGTTGTCGGCGTCTACATAGACCTCGACCGAGTCGTCGGCCCACGGGTTGTTGGAGTCGTTCTGCAGGGACTCGTCGGTCACCTCTACCAGGTAGTAGAGGTTGGTGGAATCCCACAGGGCACGCCACTGACCCGATAGGTCGCTGTCGCCCGAGACGCTACCCTGGATGACGTTGGTCATCGAGTAGGAATTGGCGGCGGACCAGACCGAGTCAATGGAGCCGTCAATGGTCGGCGCGGTCGAGGCTGCCGCGATCGTCGCGTCGGCCGCGGTAGCCTGCGGCGTCGCGCTGGCCTCGTTCGAGTAGCCCGACTCGTTGTCCGACGTGTCCACCGCCGTCACCACATAGTAGTAGGTGGTGTCGTTGCTCACGCCGGTGTCGGTCTAGTCGCTGGTGGCGACACCTGTGGCGATGGAGCTGTAGCCCGAGCCGCTCGTGGTCG
>CAYFVS010000352.1:0-1710 GCA_964346565.1 uncultured candidatus Brocadiaceae bacterium
GCTCCACTGCCTCCTGCGACGGCTCCCTGGAGCACCCCCCCTCAGCCGGCGCTTCTGACGACCGGTATCCACACCTCGTGGTACTCTCCCTCAGGCGTCCGGCCCTCGGGCCCGATTGAGTCGAGCGGCCAGACCTCGAACTCGCCCATGAAGCGGGGGTCGTGGTCGTAGCCCATGTCGGCCAGCGTGTCGTAGGCGTGGCGCACGACGCTGCCCTCCTCGCCGTTCCTCTCGCGGAACATAGCGAAGGTGACCTCGCCGGGGGCCCATGCTCCCAGCCCGTAATCGTAGTCCCACTGGAAGCCCTCCAGCGTATCCACCTGGACCCCCATGACATAGACCCTGGTGGTGGCGTCCACCCAGTGCCAGTGGCCGATCTGCCGTCGCGGCTCGGACTGGTGCGCTATGCCGTCGAGCCGCGCCGCGAGCTTCCGCCACAGGGCGCGCATGTCCTCGGTGAAGTCCTGGTCAACGCGCGTCACGGCCTGCACTCCGACCAGCTTCAGGTCCACCGTCTCGATCCTGGGAGCGGTTGCCGGCACCGACTTTCCACCGCCGTCCTGTTGAAGGTTCTGGCGGGCGGACAGGTCCGGTGGGGTGGCGCCGAGGGCCTTCGCGATGCCCGCCAGGGCGAGGAGCCCCTTGCGCTCCGCCGCGCCGGCCTGGCGGACCAGGGCCGCGGCCTCGGGGCTCTGGAGCTTCGGTTCCTCGCCCCAGCCCAGCGAGTGGTCAATGGGCGTCAGCTCCTTCACGGCGGCCAGCCTGTCGCGCACGACCGTGTAGCGGGCGATGGCCTCGTCGAAGGCCGCGTCCGCCCGAGCGGGCAGGCGCCGCTTCGCCTCCCTGAGGAACTCGACTGCCATCTCGCGGCACTCGTGCCACGCCACGGCGTTGTAGGCGTGATGGTTGTGCAGGGCCGCACCCGACTCCAGGGCCCGAGCCCAGGCGTCATACGCCTCGGGTCCGAAGTGCGCGCCCCCGTCCAGGGAGGAGTCCCAGCCCGGCCGGGAGTTCTCCAGCGCGGCCACAAGCGCCTCGCGCACCACCACTTCGTCCAGAGCCGGGTCACACGGCTGCACGCTGCGGACGTTGAGCACCGGGATGGACTGGTCGCCCAGCTTCCGCCAGGGCGTGGGGCCGCCGGTCTCGTGGCCGTCGTAGTAGTAGCCCACGTCGTCGAAGCCCGTGATCAGCCAGAAGTCGCCGTAGGGGGCCTTCAGCTCCCATCCGTAGCAGGGCCGATCCAGCAGGATGCTCCGGCGCACGAAGCCCCAGGCTTCCCTCTGCCTGGCCCGGAACTCCTCCTCGCTCAGTTCCGGCTTGACCGCCCTGAGGCCGTCCACGCGGAAGCCGAGGTTAGGCGCGAGATCCCGGACGAACCCGTGGTCCCAGGCGGTCACGGACTCCAGGTCCGCGTCCTCGTGGATGTTGATGAAGAAGGCATGGGCTGTACCGCCGTAGAGCCAGGCCCGTGGCACTTCGTGCCCGAGGTAGTCCAGGCAGCCCTTCATGCATCCCAGATGGGTGATCGTCCAGTGCGGGAACTCAAGGCCGTCAAGCATCTCCTTGCCCGAGGCCCTCCGGGGCACTCGGGACGCACCGGAAGGCTCGGCCGGTGCAATGCCCTCAGGCGGCATTCCGAGGGCCAGCAGCGCCCGCTCGACGTGGCTGGCGGCCTCTGCGTTCCTGTCGCGCGCCTGCCGGATGATG